>NZ_JAIOSW010000373.1 GCF_021107415.1 Desulfobacula sp. | reverse complement strand
ATTGTGTTCGGGTATGTTGTCATCCATACATCACCTTTTGAGCAAAGTGTAATTTTTCTTTTGATGATAAGTATGACAGCAATGGCAGTTATCCGTTTAATGCCTTTTGTACGCCATCCTGGTGAAGTGTTGTCAAATTAGCTAAATCCCTAAAATAATACCTAGGGCAAGCAGGATATGAGTCGCCAGGATCAGGACAACGTTTTTACCCATAAATGGAATCAGATCCGCAATTGAATCTGCATTTTTCTTAACCCCGGCAAATGTATAAATCGCAAGGACTGCACATATCAGGGAGATAAGGCTCTGTACCGGAATGAGCCCTAAAAGCCATCCAGCGACAATGGAAAAATAGGTTAAAGCCAGGAAAAGGCCATAAATTATTACACAGGTCTTTTTCCCCACAGCAATGGGGAGATGTTTTCTGCCGATTTCCCGGTCTGGATCAATATCAGGGAATTGGTTTAACAAAAGCAGATCGCTTACCAGAAAAAATGGCACCATGGATACAGCAAAAGACGTCCATGAATAGGTCCCGGTCAAAACAAAATTCGTCCCCATGACCATCAAGTGACCGAATCCAAGGCCCGGAGCAATGAGACAAAGGATCGGGCTTTTTGTGATCCACTTGGTATAGGCCATCATAATCAGTACTCCGGACAACCCAACCGGCAGGAGTAGCCATCCCCTGACATATATGAAATAAAAACCGATAAGAATGGTGATAACCAATGATCCCACGCCGATAATCAGGGCGTGATGTGCTTTTTCCGGATTTTCGGGAATCGCTTTACTGCCACCGCTGAACGGGGTCTGGATGGTTTTGAAATCAAGCCCTGTTTTAAAATCATCGTATTCATTCAAGGCATTGACGCTGATATGCGCTAAAACCGCCCCCACCAGGACAAGTACCAGGTGTAAAATATCAATGGTACCGCCGGAATATAAAGCTGTTGCCACACCAAGGCCCACACAGGTGGGGGGCAGCACAAGAAACGGTATCCGCATGGAACCCAGGGCAACACTCTTTTTATTATCTTTCATTTATTAACCTCTACTTGCTATAGGGTGTTATTGCTGGAGTGACAATTTTTTATTGATTCTATCGGCAGCATCTATAGTTTGTTCGATAATAGCCGGTATCTTTTTAGGGGTCATGGAAGCCTTAAATCCAACTACCCAGATGGCAGGGATATAGCCACCATACTGTTTAATGGGAGCTGCAACCGCTCTGACACCTGAAATATACTCTTCGTCATCAGTGGAAAAGCCGGCTTTGCGAACTTTTTCCAGTTCTTTGGCATATTGTTTCGGATCGGTAATGGTATTGGGCGTGAATCTGACCCAATGATTTGAGTCAAAATATTTTTGTAAATCCTTTGGTTCCATCATGGATAAGAATAATTTTCCGGTTGCCCCTGCCAGCAATGGAAGAGCTGTTCCAATGGGAGATGTGATTTTAAAGTCTTTTCTGGATTCCACAATGTCGATAACCGTTACCCTGTCATCGTTTCGTATGCCGAGGAATACAGACTCCTGACATTGTTCCATCAATTCCTCCATAATGGGTCGGGCAACATTTTTAAAATCAATTCTCTCATAAGCAGCCTTTCCAAGTTCCATGAGGGTAATGCCGATGGTATATCGTTTTGAAACAGAATCGCGGTTAATGGCTCCCTGGTCTTCCAGGGCAGCTGTGATGCCATGGACTGTACTTTTGCTGATATTCAGCATGCTTGAAATCTCACTGATTCTTAACCCATGTGAGCTTTGGGAAATTGCTTTCAGGATAATAAATGCTTTTTTAACAATTGGCGCTTGATATTTTTTTGTCATCGTTCACCATAATGAATTTTTAATTTTCACAATATAGCTAAAAATTAGCTTGACAACCATATAATAATAATATTTACTATGCTTGTGTTCATTATTATGAATTTTACAAAAAAGCAATTAAAAATTTTAACTTTAACAAAGGAGGGTCACTATGGCAGTCGATACCAATAAGTTGTCAGGCGCCGAAAGTCTGCGTAAAACCAGAACCTACGGTAAATTTAGATGCCATAATCCAACCTGTATGGGCAGGCTGGAACCAAAACCGGGAGACAAACATGTAAAATGCCCGGTTTGCAAGTGTGAATTCCGAGTGGCATGGATTCGTCCGGATTTTCCAAGAATCCGCGGGCCAGTCTGGGAAGTAAACAAGAAAATTGCCGAGGCAGCATTTAAAAAGAAGATGGAGGGTAAATAATATGGCATTAGATAGAAAGATTGCATATATTAACCTTACCACCGGAGAGGTAGAGGTTAAACCGATTCCTCTTGATGTCAGGAGAAAATTTCTCGGTGGTAGAGGGCTTGATGCATATCTGTTATTGAATCATTCAGGAAAAGGCTGTGATCCGTTAGGACCGGATAACCCGCTGATCGTCAGTGGTGGTATCCTTACGGCAACCTGTGCATCGGCCACAGCAAGAACTCATATAATGGCCAAATCTCCTTTAACAGGACTTTTGGGCTCCGCTAATATGGGCGGATTTTTTGCCCCTGAAATGGCATGGGCGGGATTTCATCACCTCGTGATTAAGGGTAAGGCTGAAAAACCCAGTTATATTTATATTCATAACGGTGAAATTGAAATTCGTGATGCAGAAAATATCTGGGGGAAAACTACCACAGATACCCAATGGGCCATCCGTGATGAGCTCAATGATCAGGAAGTAAAAGCACTTGTTATCGGACCTGCCGGTGAAAATCTTGTGGCATTTGCCAATGTCATGACCGGTATAAAAAATGCCGGCGGCAGAACCGGAATGGGGGCTGTCATGGGTTCCAAAAACCTTAAGGCAATTGCCTGCAGGGGAACCATGGATATTAATATTGCCCATCCCATTGAAGCCCTTGAATATAACAAGCGTTTTATCGATCAGATCACATCTGCAAAGGTAAACAAGACCCAGGGTACTCTGGGAACACCTTTTATCTGGGGTGCAACAAATTCCTGGGGCGGGGTTCGTACCAGAAATTTCCAGTATAACCAGTGTGAATATGCAGATGATATCGAACCTGAAGCAATCGATGATATCTGTGAAGAGACAATGGGACCCTATCATATGTCCGGTTGTTTTGGATGCCAGGTTCATTGCCGTGCTCAGTACAGAATTCCTTCAGGTCCGCTTAAAGGGACATATGACGAAGGTCCTGAGTATACATCCCAGGGTGCATTTGGCGGTGAAACAGACACGCCGAGGGCTGAAACGGTTCTTGTGGGGAACCATCTTGTTGATCAATATGGTATGGATAACCTTGAAACAGGTTCTTTGATTTCATGGGCAATGGAACTTTATGAAGAAGGTATTATTTCCAGCAAAGATACAGACGGACTGGATCTTCGGTTTGGCAACGATGAAGCTGTTCTTGAAATGATTGAACGCATTTGCTTTAGAAAAGGTAAAGTTGCTGATGCCCTTGCAAACGGTGGCATTCCCGCTTCTAAAACCTTTGGTAAAAATTCTTTTGATTATCTGATTCAGGTAAAAGGGATGAGCAACCTTCATTCCGATGAAAGAGCTACCCCGGCACTGGCATTGAATATTGCAACCTCTTCCAGGGGATCTGATCATTTAAGAAGCCGTCCGGCCATCGATCTTTATCATCTGCCTGAAAAAGTCTTGAGAAAGATTTATTCCAGTCCGATTCCCTACGAAGGCCCCCTGTCTTCCGAGCATACTGAATATATCGGAAAAGCCTGGGAGGTTTTCTGGCAGGAAAACTGCTACATGGGAGTAGACTGTCTGGGTATCTGCAAGTACCACACCACATTTCTTGGTGCGACACTGCCGAATTTTGAGGACTGGCCAAAAGTACTGTATTACAATACAGGGCTTGAGTTCACTCCTGAAGAGCTGTGGGATATTTCTGAACGCAGCAACATGGTAGAAAGACTTTTCAACTTAAGGGAAGGTTTGACAAGAGAAGACCTTGAAAAGGGCGATATGATCAATCATCGGTATTTTGATGAGCCCTGTAGAAGAGGTGCACCTGATGTTGTTGGATTAACAATAGACAGGGAAAAATTCACTGTGATGATTGATGAATTTTACGAGCACAAAGGACTTGATAAAAAAGGCAAACCAAAGGCAAAAACCCTGAAACGGCTTGGGCTGGAAAATGAGCCCTCTCATATGCTGTAAAAGTTTGAAAGGAGTATATCATGGAAAATAAGGATAAAGTCCTTATGATAAACCCTGAAAAATGTACAGGGTGCAGATTATGTGAACTGGTATGTGCGGTTAAACATGACGGGATTTCAAACCCGGCCAGAAGCCGTATCAGAATAATGAAATGGGAAATGGACGGGGTCTACATCCCCATGGCCTGCCAGCAGTGTCAGGATGCGCCGTGCATGAGTGTCTGTCCTGCCAACGCAATTTCCCGCAATGATGATCTCAACATAATTGAAGTGGATTATGACAAATGTATCGGCTGCCGCTCATGTGTGGCTATCTGTCCGTTTGGAGCCATGGGTTTCAATTCAATTGACAGAAAGGTCTTCAAATGCGACCTGTGTGATGGTGATCCCCAGTGCGTCAGATTTTGTGAAGTTGAAGCCATTGAGTATGTTGATGCAGATGATGTTGCCATCATCAAAAAACAGGAAGCAGCTGCAAAACTTCATGCAACCAGCAATAAAGTTGCCCTGAAGAGCGCTTAAACCCAAAAGGTCTGACCCGGTCAATGGCCGGGGCAGACCTTCACGACTAATCCACTAATCCGGCCATTAAACAAATGATTCAACATCTAAAATCACTATTTGAGTTCAACAAAAATACCATTCTGCACCTGAAAAACAGAAAAACCCGTACCGGTTGCATCACCGCGCTCATCAAAACTGATAGTACCAATGGGTGTTTGTACGGATTCTGATTTAAGGGCTTTGGACACTTTGTCATAGTCCAGTGATCCTGCCTTCTCAACGGCATTGGCAAGTGCCAGTACTGCAGCATAGGCATTCAGAAAAAATGCGCCGGGTTCCT
>NZ_JAIOSW010000193.1 GCF_021107415.1 Desulfobacula sp. | reverse complement strand
GAAGCTCTTGGAAAAGCCCGGGTGGAGGGGCGGGAGTTTACCACTATTGAAGAGGTTATGATTAAAAAGGCTGTTGTGGCAGTCCTTAAAAATATTGAAGCTTCCTGGGCACCCATTGAGTCTGTGAAAATTTCATTAATCAGGTCGGAAATGAACCCGCAGTTTACTGCCATTGTTTTGCCAACAGATCTTGTGCTTGTCACAAGGTTTGAGATTGAGCTTGAGCAGTCCGCCGGCAATCTGGTTGTCTGTTATCCGTATTCCATGATTGAACCCATGAGAAATAAGTTGTCCTCAGGTGTTCAGACTGAGATTGAGGAAATTGATACAAACTGGCGCAGAATGATCAGAGAAGTGATTCTGGAGTCAACGGTTGACGTCAAAATCCAATTGGGCAGAACTGAAATAACCGGCGAGAGATTGATTTATATACAGAAGGGTGATGTCATCCAACTGGATAATGATGCCAGCGAGCCGCTGATCTCTTATATAGACGGGTTGGCAAAACTGACAGGATATGCAGGGGTTCAACGTGGATTTCAAGCGTTTAAAGTAAAAGATAAAATAATAACAGATTGTGAGAGTTAAACATGGCTGAAGAAAACGATGACACAGAAGTTAAAGAGAGTGTTGAAGAGACGAGTGCTGAAGAGACCATAGAACAGGGAGAAAGGGAGCTGGATTTTATCCTTGATATTCCCTTGGAGCTTTCTGTGGAACTTGGCAAGACAAAAATGATTGTCAATGATCTTCTTCAACTGGGGCAGGGTTCAATTATCGAGTTAAATAAACTTGCAGGTGAACCATTGGAAGTCTATATTAACAGAAAGTTGATTGCCAGGGGAGAAGTGGTTGTGGTGAATGAAAAATTCGGTGTCCGACTCACCGATGTCATCACTCCCATTGACAGGGTAAAATCCCTTGCTACAGAGGAATGAATACATCTTCAGAAATATGGTTTGCCTTTGCCAGAACTTTTTGTGTGCTGTTTTTGGTTTTGGCATCCATCATACTTGTCTTTTACCTGATAAAGAGATTTTCAACTGCAAAAGGTGTAAAAGGCGGTAAGGATTTTATTAAAGTACTAACTGTTCATCATCTTTCCCCGAAGGAAAAATTAGTGTTGCTGGATGTTTTAGGCGATACCATCCTAATCGGTGTCACATCCACAAATATTTCAAAAATATCTTCTTTTGAAACAGATATGGATTTTTCAAGTGAGGCCAATGAAACCTCTTTCAAGTTTTCGGATTTTTTAACACAAAAATTAGGGAGTTCATTTAAAAATAAGGGAACCGACTTGTTGGAAAAAGGGGGAAGATAATGAGAATTAAAGTGTTTTTTCTTGTCTTTGTTTTTTTATTTATTGCAAGTTCATCTACTTATGCTGTGACATTTCCCATTCCCTCTTTACAATTGAATGTCCAAACCGCTAAAACCCCTGAAGAGGTTGCAGTGGTTCTTGAAATTATTGCATTGCTTACCATCCTCGCCCTGGCACCGGCTATTTTGATTTTAATGACTCCTTTTACAAGACTTGTTGTTGTTTTCCATTTTTTAAGACAGGCCATGGGCACCCAGTCAAGCCCTCCCAACCAGGTAATTGTGGGATTGGCATTATTTATGACCTTTTTTATCATCAAACCTGTGGCTCAAGAGATTTATCAGCAATCCTTGAATCCGTACCTTGAACGTCAGATCGCCTTTGACATGGCCTTTGAAAAGGCGCAAGTACCGATTCGAAAGTTTTTGCTTCGCAATACAAGACAAAGTGATCTGGCACTTTTCATAAAAGGGGCTGATATAAAAAAGCCTGAGACAAGAGATGATGTATCGCTGCTGGTTTTAATCCCGGCCTATGTTATCAGTGAGCTTAAAACTGCTTTTATTATTGGATTTGTTTTATACATCCCGTTTCTTGTCATTGATATGGTGGTGGCTTCCGTACTTCTTGCCATGGGTATGATGATGCTTCCCCCGATTATGATCTCTTTGCCGTTTAAACTCATGCTGTTTGTTCTTGTGGATGGATGGCATCTTATTTCAGGCTCCCTGTTAAAAAGTTTTGGAGTATAGCCATGACCCCTGAATTTGTTGTTGAATTTGCAAAACAGGCCATTACACTGACCATTTATCTTTCCATGCCCATGCTGGGTCTCGGGTTGCTTGCCGGATTGCTTGTCAGTGTTTTTCAGGCCGTGACCCAGATTCAGGAAATGACCCTGACATTTGTTCCTAAAATAATTGCGGTTTTTTTAGGTCTTTTGTTTGCGGCACCCTGGATGCTGGACGAGATCACCACTTTTACCCGAAATATAATTGAAAATATCCCCATGTATATCCGCTAGGAGCAATGAGGCATGGAAATACTTAATGTTATTGATCCCGTTGAATTCAGGACTTATATGCTTGTTTTGCTGCGGGTAAGCATCCTTCTTTTTATGTTTCCTATTTTTTCTTCAAATGTTTTTCCCAACAGGCTGAAAATGGGCTTGGCCATGGTGGTTTCCTTAGCTTTTTATTCAGTGGTTGATGTAGACCTGTCGAGATTTCCCATGAATGTTATTGCAACAGGACTGCTGATTCTCGCTGAGGCCTTGATCGGCCTGACCCTTGGATTATGCCTGAGACTGTTTTTTGCCTCTGTGCAGCTTGCAGGACAGATTATCGGGTTCCAGATGGGATTTGCCATGATTAATGTGGTTGATCCTCAAACCGGCGCCAATGTCTCCATTATGGATCAGCTTGGATATTGGGTCTGTGTTATTGTTTTTCTCATTTTAAATGGTCATTACATTCTATTTATGGCAATGATCGACAGCTTTAAACTGGTTCCCATCGGGTTTTTTATGATGCAGGAAGTGATGCTGGCTAAGATTCTCGAACTGGGATCCCATTTTTTTTTGTTAGCCATAAAAATCGGTTCCCCTGTGATCGCTTCATTGGTATTTGTCAGCGTGGGATTTGGTCTTGTGTCAAAATTTTCACCCCAGATGAATGTCATGATTGTGGCGTTTCCGTTAAAAATTGTAGCAGGACTGCTTCTCTTTGGCCTTACCCTTCAAATAATTGTTATTGTAACCAAAAATTACGTTGCCCAATTTAAAGAATTGTTGATGTATTTTCTTTTTTTTGCAGGTGGAGGATAAGGGAATATGGCAGAAGATCCTGAAAGTGGAGGAGAGAAAACAGAAGATCCGACGTCGCGCAAACTCTCCAAGGCCAGAGAAGAAGGGCAGGTTGCTAAAAGTATAGAGATTCCTTCCGTATTCGTCCTTGTTGCAGGTGCCACAGCCTTATATGCATCTGCCTTTTATATTTATAATAATCTGTTTGCCATATTTCATTTTAATTTTAATTTTGAAAAAGTTCCTTTGCTGACTGATCTTGAAATTGTCAGATTACTTGCCTTTCATACAGAGAAAATCATTTTTACCATTATCCCTGTCATGCTTCCAATTGTATTGGTTGCTTTGCTCTCAAATTTTGCCCAGGTCGGGTTTACTGTATCCTGGAAAGCAATTGAACCCAAATTGTCCAAGCTTGACCCTATTAATGGATTCAAACAAAAGTTTACTTCAAGGGCTGTGGTGGAATTTGTAAAAACCCTGATAAAGGTAGGGGTTATTTCAATGGTGGCCTATTATGCTATCAAAGGGGAAATTGTTGAAATATCAAGGTTGTATGATTATAGTGTGGGGCAGATTCTTTTGTTTATTCTCAAGGTTTCTTTCTGGATTTTTATTAAAGTCTGTTTGATCATGATCATTGTGGCTCTTTTGGATTATGCCTATCAGAAGTGGAAATTTCTAGATGATCAAAAAATGACTAAAAAGGAACTCAAAGATGAAACCAAACAGACAGAAGGTGATCCATTGGTGAAATCCAGGATCAGGCAGCTCCAGCATGAAACTGCCAGAAAGAGGATGATGGCGGCTGTTCCTGATGCAGATGTGGTTGTCACCAACCCGACCCGTCTGGCCGTGGCTTTAAAATATGATGGAAACGAGATGGATGCCCCTACAGTGCTTGCAAAGGGTGCAGGACCTGTTGCCCAGAATATCAGAAGAATTGCAAGAGAAAATGATGTCCCCCTGGTTGAAGATAAACAATTGGCTCGAAACTTGTATAGCAGTGTAGATATAGGTCAGGAAGTAACAATGGAGTTATACCAGGCAGTCGCGGAATTACTGGCATATGTATACAAATTAAAGGGAAAAAAATTATAAACCTGCGACAATAATTTGGCAAATAGTGTCAAAGTTCTTTGGGTCAAAGTTTTATAATTTAAATTGGAGAATCAATGGCAGCAAGTGAAAACACAATTATTGCAGGGATAAGAAGAGAATCTTCAGATATCTTGATGGTTGTTGCCTTTATTGGTATCCTTATGTCAATGGTTTTACCCCTGCATCCCATTGTCCTTGATTTTTTTCTTGCATTGAATATCTCCTTTGCCATTGTTGTCCTCATCACAACCATGTATACAAAAGAACCTTTGGAATTTTCCATTTTCCCATCACTTTTGCTTGTATTAACATTGTTTCGGCTTTCCTTAAATGTGGCGTCCACCCGTTTGATACTCCTGCACGGTAATGAAGGTCCGCTTGCAGCAGGAACCATTATTCAATCTTTTGGTAGTTTTGTTGTCGGGGGTAATTATGTAGTTGGCATGGTTGTTTTTATTATCCTTGTTTTGATCAATTTTCTGGTTATTACCAAGGGTGCGGGCAGAATAGCAGAAGTTGCCGCCCGATTTACCCTGGATGCCATGCCGGGAAAGCAGATGGCCATTGATGCGGATCTGAATGCCGGGATGATAGATGAAGTAGAGGCAGGGGAAAGAAGGCAGGCCATTGCCAAGGAATCCCAGTTTCATGGTGCCATGGACGGTGCCTCAAAATTTGTTCGGGGAGATGCGATTGCCGGTATAGTAATCACCTTAATTAATATTGTAGGCGGGTTTGTAATCGGTGTACTCCAGCAGGGCATGGAGATGAAAGATGCTTTGACAAACTATACGCTTTTAACCGTTGGTGATGGCCTGGTCTCACAAATTCCCGCTCTTTTAGTTTCTGCAGCAGCAGGCCTTCTGGTCTCAAGATCAGGATCTGATATGAAAATGGGCAAAGAGTTTGCAAAACATCTTTTTTCAAATTCTACACCCATATTTATCGGGTCGGTGATTGTTTTTTGCATGGGGTTGGTGCCTGGGCTGCCCTCTATACCATTTATGACATTGGGACTGGTTTTAGGGACGATTGCCTGGTATTTTTTAAGAGAAGAAGAGACGGACAAGGAGGAAAAACGTGCAGATGCTGAAGCTATAGCAGAAGATGAAGCAGCAGGTGCCCCGGAAGATGTGGATCATCTTTTAAGTCTTGATACCATTGAACTTGAGGTGGGTTATGGATTGATACCCCTGGTGGATAAACAGCAGGATGGTACCTTATTAGGGAGGATCAGGGCGATCAGAAGACAATTTGCCACAGAAATGGGAATTATTATTCCCCCTATCCATATCCGGGATAATCTGAATTTAAACCCGGCACAGTATCGGTTGTTGATAAAAGGGGTTGAAGCAGCCGGAACCGAGCTGATGGTAAATCATTTACTTGCCATGGACCCCGGGGGAACTGCCCAGGAAATTGAGGGGATAGATACCATTGAACCGGCATTTAATCTATCGGCAAAATGGATTCCGCAAGAACGTGAAGAAGAAGCAAAGTTTGCCGGATATACAGTGGTGGATAATTCAACTGTCATTGCAACCCATTTGACTGAAATCATTCGAAATAATGCCCATGATCTGCTTGGCAGACAGGATGTCCAGCATCTGATAGATAATCTTGCCAAGACAAGTCCCAAGGCTGTAGAAGAATTGATTCCCAATCTTTTAAGTCTGGGTGTTGTTCAGAAAGTACTCCAGAATCTGTTGCGGGAAAGAATTTCCATCAGGGATCTTCTCTCCATCGTAGAAACCCTGGCAGATTTTGCACCCATGGGCAAAGATCCGGATCTTCTGACCGAATATGTCAGGCAAAGAATTGCAAAGGGAATGCTGGCCCCCTATCTTCAGGAAGGCAAGATGCTGCAGATCATCACCCTTGATCGAAATCTGGAAGACGTTTTATCTAAAAATATAAAACATACGAAACATGGGTCATATCTTGCGCTTGATCCTTTATTGGTAGAAGAAATTGTTCAAGCTGTTTCAAAAGAAGTGGAACAACAGGTGGCACTCAATACGCAACCTGTTATCATGACATCTCCAAACTTGCGCCGGCATGTCAGAAAACTGATTGAACCGTCGCTGCCCACTGTTTTAGTTGTATCCCATGCAGAAATAGTGGATGATATTAATTTACAGGCAAGTGGAAAGGTGAGTTTGAAGAATGAATAGGAAAATTTTTAGAGCGGAAAATATTCAACAAGCCATTGCAAACATTAAAGAAGAGCTTGGATCAGATGCCATGATTTTAGGCACTCGGAAAATTTCTAAAAAACCCCTTGGCCCCTATGCAAAAACTATGTTTGAGGTTGAAGCAGCCGTACCGCAAGGCAAGGATGCAAAACCGAGTCTTAAACTGAACCTGAACTCGAATCAGGATGATTGGGTTGAATCCTTAAAAGAAGATATAGCAGACATAAAAGATATGATTTCCATTGCCGGCTTTGGAAATGGAATGCACAATATGGTTTGCAATCATTTCGAGTCGGTGGGTGTTCTTGCTTCCCTTTTACGAGTCGGTGTCAGCGAAAAACTAGCAAGCGCCCTCATACAGAAGGCAAGCGGTTTAATGGATGAAACTGCTGATCAGGGTTCAAAAATTAAATCCTTAAAAAAATATGTTATGCACCAATGCCTGAACCAAATAGCGACCAAGGATTTTTTTAATAGAGATAATAATTCCAATGTCCCCCATGTGGCGGCTTTTGTTGGCCCTACAGGTGTCGGCAAAACAACAACCATTGCAAAACTTGCTGCCATGTTAAGTTTTCAAAGAAAAATGAAGGTTGGACTCATTTCCATTGATAATTACCGGGTGGGTGCATTTGAGCAACTCAAAGCATATGCCTCGATCATGGGATTATTATGTGTTCCTGCCTTCAGTTCCCAGGATTTATCCTGCGCTCTGGATAGAATGAAATCAATGGATATGGTACTGATAGATACTGCCGGGCACAGCCACTTTGATAAACCTAAGCTCGATGAAATATTGCAATTGATTAAGACTGATTTTAGAATTTCTGCGCATTTGGTCTTGAGTGTTACATCTGAATCTATTATTATGAAAGATGCGGCATCTGCTTTTTCAGTATTTAATCCTGATACTATTGTATTTACAAAGATAGATGAAACAAAAAGATGCGGTAAAATATTGGATCAGATCAGTGATTTTAACTTGCCTGTTTCTTTGATTGCAAATGGTCAAAGAGTCCCTGAGGATTTGATTGTTCCGGATAAGAGGCAGTTGTTAAAGATTATTTTGGGAAAGAGACGGTAAGGAGTAAATTTATATTGGATCAGGCAAAAGGACTTCGAAAAGTCGTTAAAAATCAAGCGCTCTTAAAGAGAAAGGTAAATATGACATCGGGTAAGAAAAAACTTCCAAAAGTCATCGCAGTTACCAGCGGTAAAGGAGGGGTGGGCAAGACCAATATTGTTGGGAATATGGCTGTTTCTCTGAGCCGGATGGGGAAAAGAGTGGTTATTATTGATGCGGATGTCGGGCTTGCAAATATTGATATTATTTTTAATTTAAGGCCTGAGTATAATATCCGGCATGTGATAAGTTCAGAGAAAACCTTGAACCAGGTAATGGCAGAATCAGACCATGGTATTAAAATTCTTTCGGGAGGATCGGGGTTTGCTGATTTAAGTCAACTCAATGAAGGGGAAAAACTCAATCTTTTAAGTGAGTTTGAAACCCTGTCTGATCAGGCGGATATTATTTTTGTTGATACGGGTGCCGGTATTTCATCAAATGTGTTATACTTTAATTCAGCCTGTGATGAGTGCATTGTGATTGCAACAAGAGAACCGACAGCCATAACCGATGCCTATGCCATGATGAAGGTGATGTCACAGGAATATGGAACAAGATATTTTAAGCTCATTGTCAATATGGTGGATTCGGTTGCAGACGCAAAAAAAGTATATGCTGCTTTAAGCGGAGCCCTTGATAAATATCTGCAAAATGTTGTATTGGAATATGTGGGTCACATCCCTTTTGACAGGCAGTTACAAAAGGCGGTTCAAAAAAGGGGACTGGTCATGGATACTGCCCCGGATTCAATGGCGGCAAAAGCAATAAAAGAAATTGCTGCAAGTTTGGGGAACAGCCCTGTAAGAAGCGATTCAAATGGGAATTTAACATTTTTTATGAGTAAAGTATTTCAGAGTGCAACCTAAAGGGGAACCTTTGTTGTTATATGAAAAATCAGTACCCGGAAAATAAAACAAATGGAGACTCATGGCGTGAAAAAAGCATTATTGAGTATTCATATCTTGTAAAGCATATTGCTGCAAGATTTGCCATGCGCCTTCCTTCCAGTGTTTTCTTTGATGAATTGGTTTCTGCAGGATCTCTGGGTCTCATCGATGCTGTGGATAAGTTTGACCCATCAAAGCATGTCAGTTTAAAGACCTATGCTCAATATCGGATTAAAGGGGCAATCCTT
>NZ_JAIOSW010000456.1 GCF_021107415.1 Desulfobacula sp. | reverse complement strand
ATCAAGTTGTTTTTATGGAAGATAAATTGCCAGTTTAACAGTCAGAATTTTTGGGACGGGATACTAGGAGTTTAATATTTTTCATACAATGGGCTCCTTATTCTTCAAATAATTGAACCTGATATGTTGAGATAGTAAGGTCACCGGATTTCCACTCATCCGATTTTAATCCAGCTTTCATACAAAGATGATTTAAAAAAAATTGGGGGTCTTTTAGTTGTTTCCATACCTGGGGCAGAAAGGTCGCGCTGTGAGAGTGCTTTTTGATCATCACTCCATCAATATCAGGCCTGAGCTTTGCAATTAAATCCTCAGCATCGGTGTAATCAACAATTTTAGGCCGGGTTAAGATACTGACCTCAATACTTGTATCCTTTAACTCCTCATAGGACAGCGGGCTGAACCTTGAATCATTAAAGGCTGCGTGTCTTGCATTATCCACAACCCCTTCAAAAACTGTTTTAACCGGCTCGATATTGCCAATACAACCTCTGAGATCTCCTTTTTTATGCAAACTGACAAAAGTTCCACGGTTTTCTTCCAATACCTTTTTTGAAATCTTGGTCTTCAAAGATCCAAGCTCTCCATCTTCTTGTCCGAATTTACGTAGAATAGTTTGCCTTGCAAGCTTTAAAAGCAACTCTCCATCTTTTTTTGATAATTTATCCGTCATTTGCTTTCTCTCCATAAAATTCTTTAAGTTCCCTAACAATATCACCACTTCTAAAAATATAATAGTTAAACATAAATATTTTAAAATACACCAAACCCGTTCCCTAAAGGGGCACACTCTCTTTGATGATGAGAATCAAAGGAATTAGATAAAAACTAAAGGAATTCAAAGATTTTCAACTAAAAGAAAAAAAATATAATCATGGAAAGGACATTTTTTCAGCACTTACCATGTTCACACAAAAAAATGATCGGGAATAATTCGGATTGACTAGAATGGTGTTCACGAATAATATATTTTTAAGTGAGAGGTTAGCTTCCTAAAAAAAAGATCTGAAAATAGACATATTTCAATTGGGGAAATTCAATGGCAACAATGGTTGATAAAAAATTAATCCGCAAGCTTATTGAACACGGGGTTGAAGCTTCTTTGATCCCGGGATTCATCAGAAGCCTGGTAAATGCCTGTTTAATCAACCCGAATATGTCTCATTGCCAGGCAAACAAAAGGCTTAAATACCTTGGCTGGGATGACATTGAGATAGATTACCACACACTTCAGCTTGCCATAACCTCCCTTGAAACCAAAGGGTTGAGCCAATTGGAGTACAAATCTGCTCCCTGGTATTTAAACAGCTTTAATACCAAAAATTCAATCAGCGCCCATTAATAGTCCTGGCCTCTTTATGGCAAGGAGTGCTTTTTAAAATAAATATCAACCAGATTCTGTGCAAGCCCCACATATGTTTCAGGGGTTAATTGTTTCATGCGTTTTTTAAAATCCGTCGGCACCTTTTCAAGGCCGTCTACAAACTTTTCCAAATCTTTTTTCTTAATTTTCTGCCCGCGGGTAAGCTCTTTGAGTCTTTCATAAGGATTATCTTCACCAAACACCCTCATGGCAGTCTGGAAAGGTTCTGCAAGAAGCTCCTGATTATCATCAAGATCTTTTTGTATCACCCCGTTATTCAGGTCTACCTTGGATAATCCTTTTAAAGCATTTTTCACTCCAATTGCAAAATAGCCGAATGCAGACCCCAGACTTCTTAAAACCGTACTGTCACTCAGATCTCTTTGGAATCTTGATTTTTGCAGTTTAACACAAAGATGTTCCATCATTGATATGGCAATCCCCATGTTTCCTTCACTGTTTTCAAAATCAATGGGGTTGACCTTATGGGGCATTGTAGATGAACCTGTCTCCCCTTTTTTGATCCTCTGATTAAAATAGCCCAGGCTGATATATCCCCACATATCACGGTCCAAATCGATAATTATTGCTGCAACCCTGATGAAAGAATGCAGAACAAAAGCAATGGAATGATTCGGATTTACCTGGGTTGTAAAAAGGATGGGTTCCAGATTTAAATGATTGGAAATAAATCGTTGTGATGCCTCAATCCAGTTAATATCAGGGTATACGAAATAATGTGCATTATAATTTCCTGTTGCCCCGTTTATTTTTGCCTGAACTTTACTTTGATCGACAATATCTGCTTCCTGTAAAAGTCGCCAGGCATAATTTATATATTCCTTACCTACCGTTGTGGGTGTCGCGGGCTGCCCATGGGTTCTTGACATCATTGGGATTGACTTATATTGCAAGGCTTTGCCCTCTATATCAGCAATAAGCTGCCTCAACAGGGTTGTTGCAATCTCTTTGCCTTTTTTCAACATCAAAGCATAGGAAGTATTATTGATATCATCTGAGGTACAGGCAAAGTGAACCCACTCTTTTATGCCTGAAAGCCCTGAAAGATCAAGCTGATCCTTTATGAAATATTCAACTGCTTTTACATCATGATTTGTTTGTTTTTCAATCTCCTTAACCTTACGGGCATCTTCCACATCAAAAGCCTGTACTATATGGTTAAGTTTCTCAGTGTTTAAATCATCAAAGGGTGCAAGTTTCAGATCGGCTAATATAAATTTAAGCCATTCAATTTCAACAAACACCCTGTGTTTTATCAAACCATACTCAGAAAAAACATCAGCAAGCTCTGTTGTTAATCGGGCATATCTTCCATCCAGGGCAGTCAGTGCGTTTATCATTGCTTTTTTTACTCCATCACTAAAAACTAAACATTTGAAATCATTTGATTTTTATTATTAAATCATCTAAATCTGTATAGTATCACGCGCCATATAAAATAGCAGACAATTTTAAAATTAACAATCTTATAACAAGAGGTATCTGCATTTAATTCAATATCCTTTGGTTAGTTACTTGACAAATACACAGAGAATAAAGTATTTTACCAAACAAATTTAAATACATAACTTAAATAAAAAGCCAAATTTTGTTGCAGGAGTAGAATTTATGGCATTAACCAAAACTATTATTGCTGAAAGAATACAAGACAAGCTGAATTTGTCCAGAACAACGACCTA
>NZ_JAIOSW010000162.1 GCF_021107415.1 Desulfobacula sp. | reverse complement strand
CGCCATAAATAGTTGACAGTTTAGGGGCAGCAAAAAGACGCTAATCAAACCTATTCCATTGATATAAAAAGAAATACCATTGTTTTTAAAAAAGAGAGCTTCTATGCTTATAATCTCCACCACGACCCTTTTCCATAATCGAAATTAAATGTTTTTCCTATAATCCAGACAGAATCTTTACTTTCTGCACATAAGGAGGGGGCACCCGAAAAAATAATTAATGATGAAAATAAAATACCTAAAAAGAGAACCAAAAATATTTTTTTTATCGTGTCCATAAATTTATTTCAAAAATTTAACTATTTGATCTTTGAAAATCGTGATTTAATATTCGCCCAACTATCTGTTGCCAGGAAGCTTTCATTCATATTGTTCAACATGCTCAAAAATTTGGACCAGGGAGCAGAAAAAGTAGAAATGTCCGGCTTAAAATTGATCCTTACTGAAGGATCTAAGGGACCCAGAACTGCCTTTGGCTGATCAGATGCAAGCTCATGCATTGGGTAGCCAATAATTGAATCACAACCAGTGCCAAACGGTGCAATCACATCGTATGGTGTCATCGAATCAAAATTTGCTAACCCATGAAGACCAGTTATAACGTCCTGATTGCCGAAGAAAAAAACCACCTGCGGATTATCCTGCTCTTCAAGCGTATCCCAACGCTTAAACACAAGATATTTTCCTGTAGCCTGTTTAGGCGGACGATGTTCATACATGCTATTAAAATGCTCATAGCTTTTTTTAACACGTTCCACATTGCAGACGTAATTCCTTACGTCTTCGGTGATTTCAGTGGTAAAGCCAAAGGGTAGAAAACTCCCAAAACAGCCTAAGTTCTCCATATTAAAGGCACGGGCACGTCCCTTCCTTACCGGAGCTATCTGGCTAAAAATACATGTAAACCCTTTAGAATTAGGCTTGGGAGCGTTTGGAAATTCAACGTTATTTAATTCGTTGGTGTAAAAACTGGCAATGGGTAGTTCACAATCCGGAAAGTACTTTGTCCAGGCTTCCATAAAGTGTTCTTTGATTTCGATGTCCATGATATTCTTCTTTGTATGTTTAATTTTTGTCTGTTCATAAAATGTCCCATTTTCATGGGGGTCTGTATTTTTTGTTTGCTAAAGCAAGCAATTTATAATTATGATAAACACTCACATATTGTTATTGGTCTATCTATTCATCAAGGTCTAATTTGAAAAGATCACAGGCCTTTTTAAAAAAATAATTCCCAAATTCTTCAAAATGATCGTTATTAATTCTAATGTTGGATTTAAAAGTAAATCCTTCAAACAGGGAAAGAAGAAACTCTGTCTGTTCTGCCAAATCTACCTGGCTCGTCCCTTTAAAATGGCCACTGGATTCAACTTCTGCGACCACCATATCGGTCAATTGTCTGTACTTTTGATTGAACCGTAATTTTATCTGATCATCGAATAAACTCAAATAATAGAAGGCATAATAGGATTTCTCACTCAGCAATTGTCGATTTTTCCCCAGTCCGAACATGGTTTTAATTAAAATCTTTAGCCTTTGCGGTCCTTTTGGAATGTCACTGATTACTTCACTAAGGTGCTCAATATATTGATCCATAATAACATCAAAAAGTTCCATTATCATGGCTTCTTTTGAATCAAAATAATGTAGCACCAAATTGGGAGATACTCCCATTTTTTTGGCAATTTTAACCACCGAAGCCTTATGGACACCTTCTTCGTTTATAACCTGCCTGAAATGTTCCAATATCTGTGGCTTGCGTATATTGTCGATTGATTTTCTACCCATGAATGATCTAATAGTCAAAAAAACTTATAAAGTCAAGAATAAATTGTATGCTTGCGCAATAAATCTATTTTTGAGAATTTCAATTCTTCATGAAGAGTACTAATGGTATCTGTCAGGAAGCAAATTCGACAAATTACCGAGCGCTCCATCCACCAGTCCGGACTTTTTAATATTTATCAGAATACTTTATATGGTATGGATAAATTTTTCAGATTCTGTTCAGAAATTTAAATTTTACTTGTGATTGCTTGTGTTGCCTGGCAGAAATATTTTTACTTTTTCAAATAAATTTGATAATTATGCCGGAATGAAAACTCAAAAATTCCAGACAGGCAGAGTAGCGCTTGTCGCTTTTTCCCATTTTATCCATGATGTGTATACAAGCTTTCTGGCGCCTTTACTGCCTTTAATTATAGAGAAGCTCTCACTGACCTTAACCCAGGCAGGGCTTTTATCTACTGTGATGCAGATTCCCGCACTGCTCAACCCTTTTATTGGGCTGTTTGCAGACAACAAAGGCCTTGCGCGATGGCTGGTCATCCTTGCACCAACATTCACGGCCATATTTATGAGCCTTATTTTAAGTGCATCATCCTACTATGTATTGCTGGTTCTTCTTTTTTTGGCAGGTATCAGCGTGGCAGTATATCATGTCCCGACACCTGTTCTGGTTGCAAAGTATTCCGGGGATAGAAAGGGCCGTGGCATGAGCATTTTTATGACAGGCGGGGAATCTGCCAGAACTGTGGGGCCCGTGTTTGCAGTCGCTGCTGTATCGTTTTTAGGGGAGGAGCATTTTTACCTTGTTATGGGATTTGCTATATTAACATCCGTGCTGCTCTATTTTACCCTTGAAAAAGAGGAACAAAAGGCATCCATTAAAAGAAACGGGTCTTTAAAAGCACCATTTCATGAAATTAAACATGTACTGATTCCCCTGTCCGGCATTTTAACAGCACGAGCCTTTATGCATGCATCCATGGGAGTTTTTCTCACGGTTTTTGTGGAAAGACAGACCGGAAGCCTCTGGTTT
>NZ_JAIOSW010000035.1 GCF_021107415.1 Desulfobacula sp. | reverse complement strand
TAAACAAATCACTGCGCCTGTTGGGCAGAAAATATCGCATTTTATGTGATCGGACCTGATCTAACACAGCTTTTTTTATATTGATAATATGTATCCCGGGCGTTTCATCAATTGATTTATAGATAATATTCCCATCCGGTCCGATGAGTATGCTTATCCCCGGGAAAAACAAACCTTTGGTATTATCTCCGGTTTGATTGCAGGCAGCAATATAAAGGCCGTTGTCAAACGCTCTGGCCCTTAAATGTCGAATCCAGGAGTCGTATTTTTCCTGTGAACTTCCTCTGGGTGATGCATGAGGGATAAAAATTATATCAGCTTGTTTTAATGCCATGGCCAGCGTCAGTTCAGGAAAATGTGCATCATAACAAAGCTGGACACCAAACTTAAGTCCGTGTGATTTAAATGTTGTTATTTTATTTCCTGCGGTGAAATATTTTTTTTCAAAAGGTGCAGTATGGATTTTTCTATATATCTCAAATGATCCCGTAGAGTTAAAAATGAGGTGTGATGCATATATTTTATTATTGGGTGTTTTCTCTGCAAGGCCAATAAGGATTGTAATTTGCATATCTTTGGCCATGCTCGAAAACAGGTTTGTCATATCTTTATTTATGGGTTTACAAATAGAAATAATATCAGAGCCTGCGACATAACCGGTTAGATTCATTTCAGGAAAAACAATGATTTTTGCACCCTTTTTGCTTGCTGAGGAGATGAAGTGACAACTTGACGCAAGATTTTTTTCAAAATTACCGGCAATGCAGTTTTGAACGATGAGGGCAGCTTTAATTGCTTTCATAATTTAAAATTGGCACTAATTTTAAAAACTCTTGTTGCCGGCAGATTCAGTATGGTATCAACGCCGGTTACTTTAATAATTTGTTTAAGATTGGTTTTTATAATTTCAACGGAAGAGGCAATAAATGTAAACCAAATATTGAATTCATGATCCCGTTTATAATTATGCGTTACACCTGAATAGGCATTTACTGTTTTTGTGAATAGTTTAATTTTACCTTCAGGCACTTTGGCCGCACAAAGAGTTGAATGGTATCCGAGCCTGTCAGGACTAAAATTTCCACCAATACGTCTGATCAGCATCTGTTCTTTCATCTGAATGATCCTTATGATCAACTCATCTTCTGAAAGGCCAAGTCTCTGTGCAATAATTTTATAGGGCCTTGAATGGATAGGAAAATCAATTTGGATATTGTTAAGAATTTTTCTATTTTTCTCATCAATTACCGTCATACTTCAACTCCTTTAGAAAAAAATATAAAAAGGCCCTGCACTTATCATGCAGAGCCCTTAAAACCTAACTAAAAGTATCGAATGCTGGTTTTATGCTATACACATCCGGTTGGTTTAGGAAGACCGGCCATTTTACAAGCCCCTTTTCCAGGTCCTGACGGGAATAATTCATAGATGTGTTTTAGTTTAAACTTGGTAAGCTTGGAAAGAACTCGAACCATTGGAGCAATACCATTTTTTTCATAATAATCCTGGAGAACTTTTACAAGTACCCAGTGTTCGTCCGTAAGCTCTTCGATACCTTCCTGACCTTTAACATAATCTACCCATTCTTCAGAATAAGAATTGTAATCAAGAAGGAATCCATCCTCATCTATTTCGAAATTTTTTCCATTAAACTCAACTGTTGCCATTTAAAATTTCCTCCAATAAAAAGTTTTTTTACTATCATTTTAAGACATTCTGTCTTAGCTTCAATAATCAAATGCTAAACATATCTTAAGCAATGGTTACTTGTCAATATAAAATAAACCCGTTTTAATATTCTTTCGGGGTTTGGTTGATTTGTTCAAGAGTAAAGACTGGGCCGTCTTTACAAACCAATTCTTTGCCTATATTGCATCTGCCGCACATGCCAATCCCACATTTCATTCTATTTTCAAGAGACATGATAATCTGATGTTCCTTATATCCTAACTGGGTTAAGGACGGCTGGGTAAATTTAATCATGATGGGCGGCCCGCAGATAATGGCATATGTATCCTCATCAGCTTTTGGAGCATTTTCTTCAACAATCTGGGGAACAAAGCCTGTATGGTATTTCCAATTGGGATCATCGGTTCCATCAACGGTTATATGCATGTTGATATCATCTCGTTTTTCCCATTCAAAGAGCTCTTCCCTGTAGAGCAGCATACCCGGAGATCTGGCACCATAGACAACATCAATATTCTTGAATTTGCTCCTGTTGCCGGGATCAAGCATATAGATAATAGAGGATCTTAAAGTTGTAAAGGCAAATCCACCACCAATAATGACAACATTTTTATTTTCAAGTTGTTCCCAGGGATACCAATTGCCCAGAGGCCCCCTGATTCCCATAATATCTCCGACTTTCATGTTATGGAGATAAGAGGTGACAACACCCGTCCTGAATACGGTAAATTTGACAAATCCTTTTTCAACAGGGGATGATGCTATTCCAATGGGAATTTCTCCTATGCCCGGAATGGACAATTCTGCAAACTGTCCGGCCTGATATGAAAATTTTTCTTCATCTTCCTTGTTTAAAAAAACAAATTTAAATGTCTTTAACGACTTATCTTCAGTTGCAATTTCAATATCATCAATGCGAACCGGATAAGGTAAATAGGGGTTTTCCATGTTTCCTCCTTTGTTCGCTAATCTTGTTTTTCGTATGAGTTCATTATTTCGCACACTTCACGTATGTCAATGTTAACCGGACAGCTTTTAACACACCTGCCGCAACCAACACACATGATCCCCTGGTCGTATTTATCAAGAAAGTATTTTAGTTTATGCATAAATCTTTGTCTGACTCTCTGGGTCTTTGTCGCCCTTGGATTATGTCCTGTAGCATGGCGGGTAAACAATGCCGACATACAGGTATCCCAGTTGCGAATCCTGACGGATGATTTGCGTTTGGTTTCATCCTGAATATCAAAACACCAGCAGGTTGGGCAGACAAAGGTGCAGGTCCCGCAGTTAATACAGGAAAATGCAATATCATCCCAGAAAGGGGCCTCGTGGAGGTCAAGGATGGTTTTTCCTTTTAATTTGTCTGTATTAATATGTGAATCAATATTTTTTTCAGCCTCTTTTCGTAAAATATCAAAAAGAGCTCCGCTTTCCTTTTCATCGGCATTCGTATCAAACCCGCAGGCACCCATAAAGGCATCCCCTTTGTCCGTCAAGACTTTTGCCAGATACTTATCATCAAGATCTGCTAAAAGAACATCAAGGCCATCGTCACAAAATGGTCCGGAACCTGTGGAGGTGGAAAAATCAAATGGCCCGGGTTTATTTATGCCTAAACCAACAAAGGTTGTTATTTCGTAAGCGTCACACCAGTATGGATCTCGATAATCCTCAGTATCAAAATTAAGCTTGACCAGCTCAATCGCCTTTGCATCATAGGGTCTGATTCCCACAACCGCTCTTGGTGTGGTGTCGGTTTCTACTCTTTTCATGATGTGGTGGTCTTCTTGTGATTCATCCAGGGTGGTTTTAAGCATTTTTTCTGTCTGGGGAAACAGCACTGATTTTGCCGACATAACACTATCATGATTCTCCATGTCAGGCAGGATATCATTCCCAAGGCTTTTGATAAGAAAGCCGTTTTTATCTTTAACAGGACCAAAAAGCCGGTAGGTTTCCCTTGATTTCTCAATGCCGTTGGCCCAGTTTTTTTTATCAATTGTTATAAATTTCATTTTTTGCCTTTTTTATTTATTTGATAAAATTGTCGGGATCATCCGGACTGTAAGTATCCAGAGGCGGACGTTTGTTTAAGTCTAATCCTGCTTCCCAGCCAAACATTTCAAAGGAATCTTTATTCAGCTTTCTTGTAAAATCTCTGACATTAATATCCATGGGGCATGCTTCAACACATGCACCACAATCCGTGCAGCGGCCGGCACAATGAAATGCTCTTAAAAAATGAAAGGTATTTACATCGGTCTTATCCTGACCTTTGCCAACCCATTGAGGTCCTGATTCATCGACAAAGCAGGTGGGACAATAACATATCGGGCAGGCATTTCTACAGGCATAACACCGGATACAATTTTTTGTTAACTCTTGAAAGTGGGTCCATTTAGTGTCCGGATCCATGGCTTCAATTTTTTCAACATCAGGATAGGGGTTATCAAAAGTCTGCTCTTCAACAAGATCAGCAGCAAGCACATCATAAATCACAGGATTTCTATGCGTGCAAAACTGACAGTTTTCCCTTAAATAATCCTTTTTGTTTACTTGCTCTTCCTTTAGGGAAGATTTAACATTCAAATTATTCCCGTCTTCAGAAAATGATATGATTTCATCATCAAATAATGATGCAATTTTAGCTTTATCGATCATTCCGTTGCAGGGTACACCAATAATGTACAATTGATCTCTATTGACCTGATTTTCGATTATATGGGTGACAATATTCCTGGTGTCACACCCTTTCGCTATTACGGCTATTTTCCCTTTTTGATTTCTTATATAATTGGCAAGATTAAGTCCGCATGTTGAATTAAAAACAAGTTTTTCAATATCTTGTTTCAATGTAACGGCAATAGGACTTGTTGCCATGGGAATGGTTCCGTTGGCAAAACCAATAACTTTTTCAACTTCCCCTTTTTCCAGAAGCTCCAAAGAAAGTTCCCTGATTTTATTTATACAGGTATCCATAAACTTCTTACCTTTATTAGTTATAGTCCTTTACAAGTTTTTTATTTGGCCCAAGTGCCCTGACGGTTTTTGAAACTTCTTTAACAACATCCACAAATTTAGTGGCTTCCGCAGATGAGATCCAGGAAAAATGCACCCTGTCTTTTTCTATTCCCATATGCTCCAGGAGATTTCCCATGAGTGCAAATTTTCTGCGTGCATAATAATTACCATCCAGGTAATGACATTCACCCGGATGTCAGCCGGACACCCATACCGCATCAGCACCTTCCCTGAATGCAGAAAGTATGAATTTAGGACTCAGTCTTCCCGTACATGGTATCCGTATTACCCGGATATCAGCAGGATATTGCATCCGGCTGACACCAGCAAGATCAGCAGCACCATAACTGCACCAGTTGCAAAGAAAGCTTACAATTTTAATATCATTTTCAGCCATTATTTATTATCTCCTTTAAACCACTTCACCCAGGGCAAATATTTGTGAAAAAATCTGATTCGTATCAAATCCTCTAAGATGCAAGGCACCGGATCTGCATGATGCCACACAGAGTCCGCAACCTTTGCAAAGCACTGCATTTACTTCGGCTTTTCCTTCAAAACGACCCTCCGTCATAAATCCGGGTGCATTATAGGGACAAATGGACACACAGACACCACATTCACTGCATTTCTCCGGATCAACACTGGCAACAACGCCGCTGGTAAACAGGTTGTCTTTTTTTGCAAGAAGGGTAAGTGCCCTGGACGCTGCTGCTCTTCCCTGTGTAATTGCCTCGTTAACAGGTTTTGGATAGTGGCCTGAACCGGCCAGAAAGACGCCGTCTGTTGCAAACTCAGCAGGGCCTAATTTTGCATGCTTTTCAACAAAGAACCCTTCATCATTTAAGGGCACTTTAAAGAAATTGGCAAGTGTCTCATCTTTTCTTGGAACAAGTGCAGTCGCAAGCGTAATCAAATCCGTCTCAATTTGAACCGGCTGGTTTAATACATGATCATTCAGTTTAATTAAAAGTTTATTATTCTCAATACTGACTTGTGGTTTATTATCCACATCGTATCTAATAAAGATAACCCCAAGCTCTCTTGCTTTTGTATATGAAAGTTCCCTTTCTCCATAGGTTCTAATATCCCGGTAGAGAATAAAGACATCCATGTCAGGATTCCGCTCTTTGAGCTCGATGGCATTATCAACAGAGTGCGTACAGCAAACCCTTGAGCAATAGGGGCGATCGGGCTGTCTTGATCCGACACACTGGATGAAAACCGCACAATTTAATGCATCAAGTTTCGCATCATTGTCCTTAAACATTTTATCCAGATCAAGAGAAGTGATGATGCGGTCATCTTTTCCATACTCGTATTCATCCGGTACAAAGGCTTTGGCACCGGTTGCCAATACTGCGATTCCATATTCAAGTTCAAATTCTTTATCATTGGTTTTCAGGGTTGATTTAAAATTGCCGACAAACCCGTCAACACTTTCAAGGATAGTATTACAATGAATGGTTATGTTGTCATTGTTTTCAATCTCATTGATCAGTTTATTTAGTTTTTCCTGAACAATTTCACCCTGAGCAGTTTTATAAAGCTTATGGGCCTCGCCACCCAATTGGTCTTTCTTTTCTATAATATGCGTTTTATATCCCTGCATTGCCAGGCTTTTTGCAGAAGCCAGACCCGCCAATCCACCACCAATCACCACAACCGAATCATTAACATTGATTTTTTCTTCTTTTAACGGTTCAGCCAATGCAGCCTTGGCTACTGCCATCCTAACCAGGTCTTTGGCTTTTTGGGTGGCAATTTCAGGATTATTTTTATGGACCCATGAATTGTGGTTTCGAATATTGGTCATTTCAAACAAATATTTATTTAACCCTGCATTGGCCAAAGTTTCCTGGAACAATGGCTCATGGGTCGTTGGCGTACAAGCTGCAACAACAATACGGTTTAGATTCTTCTCTTTGATGTATTCAACCATCTTATCCTGGGCATCCTGGCTGCAGGCATACATGGGTTCACCGGCAAACTCGACATAAGGAAGGGTTTTTGCATATTCAGTGACGGCAGCACAGTCTACTACACCCTTTATATTAGAACCGCAATCACAGATAAAAGCGCCGATTCTGGGTCTTTCACCCACTACATTGATTTCCGGTACTATTTCAACCGCCTTGGTAAGTGTATCCCTGGCAGCGCTTAAGGCATCCCCGGCAGCAGATGCAGCTGCACTGGCATCCAGAACGGATTCCGGGATATCTTTAGGATTATTGAATACACCTGAGACATAAATACCATCCCTGGAACTTGAAACAGGTTCAAATGAATCGGTTTTACAAAACCCGTTGGACGTCAGATCAATACCCAGTTTTGTGGCAAGCTCTTTAGTTTCATTTGATATTTCAAGCCCGACAGACAGGACAATCATGTCATAGGTTGCATCGACCATCTGGCCGAAGTCATCTACATACCGAATATCCAGATCATGGGTCGCAGGATTCTCAGTGACAGAGTGAACTTTGGAACGGATAAAATTAATGCCGTGTTTCTCTTTGGCATTCAGATAAAACTTTTCAAATTCCTTGCCAGGTGTTCTCATATCCATAAAGAAAATAGAACAGTCAAGATCATCTCCTGCATGCTCTTTTGCAATAATAGCTTCTTTAATTGCATACATGCAGCAGACAGAAGAGCAATAAGGGTTATCACATTTATTGATATCCCTTGATCCCACACATTGAAACCATGCAATTTTTTTGGGATCTTTTCTTTTTTCGGCAAGCAGTTTATCTTTTTTCTTTTTAGGTTTGATGGGCAATTTCGGAAATGTTGTGATATGTCCCATGGTCGGACCTGTTGCCGACAAAATTCGTTCAAATTCCATGGAAGTTATAACATTTGGAAAATTTGCATATTGATAATTATCAAACTTGCGGGGATCAAACGGGGTAAAACCAGGGGAAAAAATAATTGACCCTGCGTCAACGGTGATCATTTCCTGGGTTTGTGTATAATCAATTGCATTGGCAGGACATACATCCTCACAGGTTCCGCATTTATCCTTGGTCAGTTTCAGGCAGACATCAGGATTGATTGCATATTTTAAGGGTACTGCCTGGGGATATTCAACATAAATGGCTGTGCGTTTGACTAAATTTGCATTATAGATATCATCAAATTTGCCTGGACACTTTTCAGCACAGGCACCACAGCCTACACACAGATCTTCCTTAACATACCTGGGTTTTTTAAGAATCTCTACCTGGAAATTGCCTTTCTCACCTTTTATATCTAGGACTTCTGAAAGCGTTAAAAGCACAATATTTAAATGCCGGCCGACCTCGACCAGTGTAGGTTAGATAATTCACATTGCACAGTCATTTGTCGGAAAGGTCTTATCCAGCTGGGCCATAACGCCACCAATCGAGGGACCTTTCTCTACCAAATAAACATAGTACCCGGAATTTGCAAGATCAAGTGCTGAAAGCATGCCGGAAATACCGCCACCAATCACAACTACAGATCCGGTGAGTTTATTACTCATATTATTATTCTCCTGTTTTTACAAAAAAATCATGCCATTGTGATCATAATAAACCATTTATGATCTTATATGTTCTTAATCAAAATATTATGTTATAGAGCTATCAAACAAGGCTTGTCAACAATTATTGAACGAATATAAACATTGTATATGAAGAAAATTATTATCATTTGCGGTCCTACTGGAATTGGTAAAACTTCATTTGCCATATCCATTGCTCGGCGTTTCAATGGAGAAATCATCGGTGCTGATTCAATGCAGATTTATAAGCATATGAATATTGGTACTGCTAAACCAGGCCCTGAAGAATTAGAACAGGCACCCCATCACCTGGTTGATTTTCTTGATCCTAAAGATGATTTTGATGCCGGCCTGTATGTTAAGACTGCGGATAAAGCCATTGAAGGTATTATAGCTCGTGGAAAGATACCCATCATTGCTGGTGGTACCGGCTTTTACATCAGGGCTCTTCTAAATGGATTGTTCAGGGCAAAACCCATATGCGAAAAAACTTTATCACAATTAAACAGGGAACTTAAAGACAAGGGAAGCTTAAGTCTTTATCAAAAGCTTGTAAAATGTGATCCTGAAGCTGCAAAAAAAATACATCCCAATGATTCTTTCAGGGTGATCAGGGCATTAGAAGTTTATCAGACCTTCGGTCATAAAATTTCTGTTCGGCAAAAAAATCATAATTTTGATGACTTAAGGTATAAGAGCATTAAAATAGGACTCCACATGGACAGGGAGGAACTATATGACCGCATTAATAAACGGGTTGATTTGATGATAGAGCAGGGGTTACTCAAAGAAGTAACTGCCCTGGTTAAAAATGGATATTCGTTTGATTTAAAATCCATGCAATCCATTGGGTATAAACATATGGCCATGTTTATCAAAAATGAAGTTGATTGGGAAGAAGCAGTGCGGCTGCTGAAACGGGATACAAGAAGATATGCCAAACGGCAGTTTACATGGTTTCGCAAGGATAAAGAGATCACCTGGCTTTTCCAGTCCCAGTTTAATCTGGCTGAAAATTTGATAAAAGAGTTTTTGACATAGTTTTATATTTTACTTATAGTTCGGGTTCGAAAGATTACGAGTTTAAAATATTATGAAAAAAATAATAATTAAAAGAAGCACTTAAATAAATGAAACATAAATATACAAGGTTTTTATATTGTAGATACATAATAATTTGTATTGTAATGATATGTTTGACCGCCTGTACACAGCTGCCTGTAAAGCCACCTATTGAAAAAGATATGGGATATGAAGTATCGCCTGAACCTGCAGAAGAAAAAACAGAATATGATCCATCAAAAATTTCAATGATAGAAATATTATCTGCTGAAGCTCAGAAATTTTCTTTCCAGGGAAATTACCAGGATGCTTTGTTTATATACAATCAGGCACTTTCCCAAGCCAGTGAGGGTGAAAAATCACAACTTATCCAACGCATTGAATCGGTTCTTGCAAAAACACCGACAAAAACCATAGAGGCATTTATTGATATAAAGAATATTCAGATTCCAAGATCATTATTGCTATATTGGCTGGGTTTGAACTATGCTCTGGAAACCGATGTGGAAAATAATATAGTTAGATCCAAGGAAGTGCTTGAAACTTTTTTATTTGAATATCCTGACCATCCGTACTATTCAGATGCAGCCGATCTTGTGGATGTCATTAAAAAATCACTTTTCAATAGAGATACGATTGGGTGCCTTTTACCATTGACGGGGAGATATGCCATTTTCGGCCAACGGGCATTATCAGGGATTCAGCTGGCCATTCAGGAGTTATCAAAAAAATATAATCGGCAATTCAAACTCATCATTCACGATACCCGGGCAAATCCGGATATTGCTATTGAAGGTGTGAGATCATTTCATCAAAAAAATGTTGCCGGGATAATAGGGCCATTATTGACTGTAAACCAGGCAGGCATGGAAGCCCAAAAACTTCAAATACCCATGATTGCTTTAACTCAAAAGAGTGATTTCCCTTTGCAGGGAGATTATCTGTTTGCAAATTTCATTACACCTAAAATGCAGGTTCAAACACTTGGTGCCTATTTATTTTTAGAACTTGGAATAAAAAAAGTGGCGATTCTTTATCCAAATGAAAAATATGGCAAAAAATATATGGAACTTTTCTGGGATATAGTGGATGAATATGATGGAGAGGTTGTTGGTGTTGAGTCTTATGACGGTAAGAAAACAGATTTTACTGAACCCATACAAAAGCTTACAGGACAGTTCTTTCCTATTCCTGATTTTTTAAAACCAGAGGCGATTGAACTTGAAAATAATGTAGCAATAGACGAAGATGAAAATACAAGTTTACTGCAAACCGGGATAGAACCGGAAATTCTGGAAGAATTGAAAGAAAAAGAGGAAGAAAAAATTCAGATTGATTTTGAAGCCTTGTTTATCCCGGATTCTCCTTCTATAGTAAATTTGATACTTCCACAACTTGCATATAACGATGCCAGAGGTATTTATCTTATTGGAACAAATTTGTGGCATCATAAAAGTCTGTTGAAAGATGCAAAGAGATATAACAAACAGGCCATTATTACTGATGGATTTTTTAGCAGCAGTGTAAATTCTGCTACAGCCCAATTTACAAAAAATTTTGAAACTTTGTTTAATACAAAACCCAAATTCTTAGAGGCCATATCCTATGATACGGCTTCCTTGCTTTTTTTAACTGCCATGGATGAAACCATTGATTCCAGACAAACCTTGAAGGATGCCCTCCAAGGTAAGCATGTCTACTCTTGATTTTCTGATACAGGCAAAAACAGACAAAGCAAAGCCAGGCAAACGCATGGTAATTATTGGCGCCGGAAATGTGGGGTGTGATGTTGCCTCCGAAGCTTACAGGCTTGGGGCCGAACATAT
>NZ_JAIOSW010000112.1 GCF_021107415.1 Desulfobacula sp. | reverse complement strand
CTGGCCAATTATTTTTTGATATCCGAACAGATTCCCACTGGATTTAAATTAAGTGTTTTTTTCAATAACAAGGAAGAAGTTAAGGGAGCAGGGGGGATTTTTCTTCAGGCACTTCCGGGTGCAGATGCATCCAAGGTTATTGAAGCTGAAAAAATGATTCAGAGCATTGATTCTCTGGGTGAAGTGTTTGCCAAGGGACGCTCACCAGAAGAAATTATTCATAAGGAGTTTTCAAACCTTGAACCGAAATTTTTAAGCAACAGCCGGGTAGAGTTTTTTTGCAGGTGCTCAAAACAGAGAATGGAAGGGTATTTAAGAAATCTGCAAACAGAAGAGAAAAAGGATATGATGGGAAAAGGTCCGTTCCCTGTAGAGGTGCGCTGTCATCATTGTAATTCAGTATATCGGTTCAGCAAAGATGACTTACAGGCACTCAAAAAAAGAAAATATTAATAAAATTAATACTTTCTCTTGCAAAAATCAGAAGATATATTATAAATACCGGTAGCGTTGGACAGCCATATGACGGCTATAATGAAGCTAATGACCTGCTTGAAAAAGCAAATACTTGACAATAACCAGATAAAAGAATGAAAGGTGTTAATAATGTGTAATCATTGCAGTGATCATACTCATAACCACCAACATCCTGAGATCGTTCAGCTTATGCCTGTGCAAAAAGATCTGTATGCTGTTTATGATACAAAGGAGCCCTATGACTTTGCAGTCGAAACAGGGAAAGGAAATATCAGCCTTGTCCCCATACTTTTTATGGGCCTGATCAGGCATGGTGAAAAAACCATGGTGGAGGGATTTTTTGCTTCCGGTTCCATTAATTCATGCGAAGACATTGACGGTTTCAAAGGATATGCTGCATCTCTTAAAGATGCAGAAAAATTATATTCATAAATTATTGTAAACTGCCCTTAAATTAAGGAGAATACATGCACAAATTATTGAATGACAGCCCGGGTGAAAAAATTATGCTTCTGGGGAATGAAGCCATTGCCAGAGGCGCTATTGAAGCGGGTGTGGCATTTGCCACAACCTATCCCGGTACCCCTTCTTCTGAAATTTCGCTGAATCTTTTCCAGATGTCCCAGGAATCGGATTTTTATTTTGAATACAGTACCAATGAGAAAGTAGCACTGGAAGTTGCAGCAGCGGCTGCTAATTCAGGGCTTCGTACCTTCTGCATGATGAAGCATGTCGGCTTGAATGTCGCGGCAGACCCCTTGATGACCTTGGCTTATGTAGGAGTGACTGGTGGCATGGTCATCCTGACGGCTGATGACCCGGCCATGTTTTCAAGCCAGAATGAGCAGGATAACCGGTATTATGCCAAATTTGGCAATCTGCCCATGCTTGAACCCTCTTCAGTGCCTGAAGCCAAAGAGATGATTAAATATGCATTTGATCTTTCAGAACAATTAAGTCAGCCCGTTCTGCTTCGAACCACCACAAGGATCAATCATTCCAATGCCTTTGTGACCTTTGGTGATATGAGACCTATGGAAACCAAAGGAAAATTTATCCGGGAACCCTTCAGATGCGTAACAGTCCCTGCTGTTGCAAGACAGCTTCATGCCAAACTGTTGGGAAAAATGGATAAGGCAAAAGGGCTTTCTGAGATTTCTGACTTTAATCCAATTGAAGGGTCAGGAAAATTTGGTATTATTGTCAATGGTGTGAGTTTTTATTATGCCCTGGATGCAGTAAAGGATCTTGGCATTGAAGACAATACAAAGGTTTTACGTCCGGGATTTTCCAATCCCATGCCGGAAAAACTCATTAAAAATTTTGTAAAGGATTGTGAAAAGGTTCTTGTCATTGAAGAAGGTGAACCTTTTATGGAGGAGGCTGTAAAAGCATTTGCCCAGGAAGCAGGCGTTATGATCCCCATCAGCGGTAAATCAGAAGCGCTTTTTTCCCGCCTTTCCGAATATGATCCCGCCATGGTAAGAGAAAAGATAGCCGGTTACTTTGGGATTGATTATACACCAAAAGCAAAATTAGATACTACAGATGTTCCCGAAATTCCCATGCGGCCGCCAAATCTTTGTTCCGGATGTTCTCACAGGGCAACCTTTTATGAAGTGAAACAGGCAGGCAAAGATATGGATATCATCTGCCCCACTGATATCGGGTGTTATACTTTGGGTTTTCTGCCGCCTTTAAATATGGGTGACTTTGTCATCTGCATGGGGTCCTCGGTCAGTACCTCCTGCGGATTTGGGCAGGCCACGGACCAGAAAGTGGTCTCCTTTATCGGAGATTCCACTTTTTTCCATTCAGGTATCACAGGGCTGGTCAATGCCGTATTTAACAACCATAATTTTACCCTGGTCATCCTTGAGAATGATATCACTGCCATGACCGGACATCAGCCCCATCCAGGCGTGGACATGGAAAGATTCGGTCTGGACGGTTTTGGCCGTGTGAATATTGAAAAGCTTGTGAGAACTCTGGGCGTGGAACATGTTTCCATCGTAAAACCGTTTAAGGTAAAAAAGAGCATTGAGATTATTAAAGAAGCTCTTGAATACAAAGGTGTTTCCGTTATTATTTCCCAGGAACCTTGTGCATTATATGCAAAGAGCTTGAAATTGCTCAAGCCAAGAGCATTCACGGTGTCTGACAGGTGTGTTGATCATAGGGATTGT
>NZ_JAIOSW010000461.1 GCF_021107415.1 Desulfobacula sp. | reverse complement strand
GCTTCCAGTTCATTTAAAACATCCACGTATCGATTTGCATCTTTCCAGGGAAATTTCATCGTAATCCTGGCTTTGCTGAATTGTGAGTCCACGAGTCTTTCCAGATCATCGGTTCCACCGTTTTCAAAGAGAAGCAGTTCCTGGGCAATTAATTTTTTATCTTCGGGAATCGCATAAAACTCCAGTCTGTTTTCATTTAATGCCTTGTGAATATTTTTCAAGGTATCGGCAAGGGAAAAAGATTTTCCCACAAAAAGGTCGTCTTTCCTGTATTTTTCAGCAACCTGGTTTATCATTGCAAGTTTTTTCATCATCTCAGGGTCATGCAGACCGTTTTCTTTTTTTGTATCAATTATAAATTCCGCGGTAACTGTTCCATTCAGTGCCTTGTCAATTTTTTGAGTGGCAACTTTTACAGACTCGTCATCAGGAAACCATGCCAGGTGATTATGTGAAAAATTGAGCTTTGCCATCCCCACAATAGCCAGAAAGGTTAATATTAATGTTACAAACATGACTTTTTTAGGGGATTGTATTGAAAACCGCCCCATTGCCAGCAATATTCTATCTATTAAAGACTCTTTTGCAGGCTTGTCTGCTATATTCTTTGTTTTAATGGGTGTAACAGCCAGAAGCGCGGGCAGAAAAAAAAGAGTAAAAAACAAGGCAAGCAAAACTCCGATGGGAGCATAAATTCCCAGTTCGGCTATGGGGAGTATCTTGGCTGGTATAAATGAAATCAGGCTTCCTGCGGTGGTCAGACTGGTCATCATAATTGCTAAGCCCGAATGGTGGAAAGTAAAAGCAATAGCATCTTCTTTATTTTGATTTTTATCAAAGTGTGAATAAAATATTGCCAGAATATGGACTGAAGCGCACACCCCCACAACCAGGATAAATCCAGGTAAAATTTGTGTGATAGGTGTAATGGGAGCCGAAAAAAATGCCATTATTCCCAAAGTTGAAGCCATGGAAAAGGTTACGACAATCAACGGGTAAACAACACCGCTGATTCTTCTAAAAATCAGCATAAGCAGGATTGAAATGGCAATAAAACATCCAGCTGTAAAGCGGGGTGTATCCGTTTGAATATGATGTTTAACCGTACCTATAATGACCGGTGATCCTGCAATCTCAATGGGAAAATTTTTTGAGTTATATTTTTTTGCGATTTTATATATGGCTTCTAAAAATTCTGAATTTTCCCGGTCAGTTATTGCAACATGAATATAGCTGTCATCTGTTTTTTCATCAAATTCTTCGAGTTCATTTCCTAAAATTTCATCTGTCTGGGAAAAAGCAACGGATCTTACCAGTATAGCAGTATGTTTCTCGTCACCTGAAATGATCAGGTTATTGTATAATGGTGTTTCTCTTATTCTTTTTATTTTTTCCTTTAACATGATTATATTTTCAGGGAAATCTTCCATAAGTTTTTCAACTATCAGCTCGTTTTCCTCTCCCCATGTCGACGTAATATTGATAAGGCTTTTCACCTCATCAAGATAGGGTGTTTTTTCTTCAAGCTCTTCGTGAAAGGCTTTCAGCTTCCTTAAGAAACTCAAATCATAAAGATTCGGCGGGCTCACCGATATAACAACCACTTCATCCAGACCGAATTGCTCCTGGAAAGCTTCATATGTCAGCCTGGTTGGATCATTCTTATGAAAAAAACCAACTGTAGATGCGTCAAGATTTGTTTTGGGGAGTTGAGATGCAAAAAGCATTGTTAACAAAACGGAAATGATTAAAAAACACCATTTTTTTTGGAAAATATATCTTCCCAGAGTTTCAAAACGATCCTCAATAATTAATTTAATTTTGTGCATTTTTCTCTCCTTTAATATAGTTCCGCCCAGGTTGTATGATTAATCAATCCGAATTTTTTTAATGACTCGCAAAGCTCTTGCCCGATCTGGCTTCCATGGGGATCGATACTATCGGTGTAATAGTTGATAAGGACAAGAAAATCGGTCTTCACGGGCGTATTTTTGAAAAATTGCATATCACAATGTTTTTTGGCTGTTTTATTTGTATCTATTGTTTCCATAAGTATCTGTACAATTTTGTCAGAATAATTACCTGTAGTTCTTAATCTTATAAGTTCAATATATTTCATACATACCCCTCCTCTTTTGAAATTAAATAGAGCATAGACTGTGCCAAGTATTATAGTGTTGTAATATCAAGATGTTATAAAGAAATGATTAAGAATATATCATATTTGACACTTGAAGTGTCATATGCGATAATTATAGCTTCATAATGTCAAATATGATACTTTTTTTATATTTATTCAGGAGTAATCATGAAACATGATAAAAAAATTAATGAAAACGAGTTTTTCCGTGAAGCAGCACTTCGGATTTGTGGAACCTTTGAAATTGAAAAAGCATTATGGAATTGTTTTAAGTATATTTCAAAATTTATAAAGGTGGACAGGGCATATCTTCATTATTTTAAACCTGAAGAAAAATGTGGAATCATATTTGCACGGGCTGACCATGACAGAGGACAAAGGGTCAATATCAAGTCCTTCCCCCCTTCTGATGTATGGAAGCTAATGAAAAGCGGTGAAATGCCTGACCAACTACTTTTTAACCGGGCAAATGAAGATCCTATGGGAAGTTATATGTTAAGCACCACCGGGATTCATGAAAAATGTTCTCTTATTGTAACCAAGCTTATTGTCGATAATAAGTGGCTGGGAGGAATCAGTTTCGGCGCATTTGGCTGGGACCATTATGATGATAAAGATCTTCATCTTCTTAAGCTTCTCAGGACTCCTTTTACAATCGCTCTTTCCAACAGCAAAAGATATTATGAATTGCTGGAGCTTAAAAAT
>NZ_JAIOSW010000024.1 GCF_021107415.1 Desulfobacula sp. | reverse complement strand
TGCAAGTCGGTATGTTTTCAGGTTCAGGGTTTACAAATTATAATAATACCCTTTTTACAGTCTGGGCCGGGCCGAATGATTTTTTCCAGGGCAGTATGGATCCCATTTCATCGGTTGATAACATCATAGGTGCTGTTCAAGCCCTGGATGGTTTTGGAGCACAACATATCCTTGTTCCAAACATGCCGGATCTGGGTATCACTCCTGGTGCATACCTTCTATCGCCAACTGAGAGAGCCGGTTTAACGGCATTAACGAATGGATTTAACTTTTACCTCCATCAAGCGCTTGCGGCTTCAGGTGTCAGTGCCACTATTTTTGAAATGGATGTTCAGCAAATCATGTATGACATGATGGGAGAATTTGGCAATGTAACTGATAACTGCTATCTTGAGAACGGATTCTATGCCTGGGGGCTTGCCGGAGATTACATGTTCTGGGATGATGTCCATCCCACCACAAAAGCCCACATGATACTAGCTGAGTATGCGACTGATGCCGTTCCGGTTCCGGCTGCCATATGGCTGCTGGGTTCCGGTCTGCTTTTCCTCGTGGGGATCAAAAGAAAAACACATTAACACTTTTTGTTTTATTTTCAATTAGAAGCTGAAAAGCACTGCACAAGCTGCAGTGCTTTTTTTATTTTGACAATCGTGTTGGATCAGGTATAACAGTCCAGAGGTTTTTCATTATGGCGGTATTTGAATATAAGGCGTTAAACAGCAAAGGAAAAAAAGTATCCGGCATCCTTGATGCTGAAAGTACTTCTGCTGCAAAATCTAAATTACGACAGCAAAATATTTTTCCTACCTTGCTCAATAAAATTGAGTCCGACTCGACCGCCAAAGAAAAAAAAACACCCTCTTTTTTCAGTGGATTCACACTGTTTTCAAAAGTCAGCTCGTCTGAACTGTCCATGATTATAAGACAGATGTCCACTCTTTTGTCTGCCGGATTTCCCCTGGTTAAGGCTGTGAGCACACTGATTCCCCAGACCCGGTCAAAAACCATGCAAAGAGTGCTTTCAAGAGTGAAAGACGCCATTGAAGAAGGCAGCAGCTTTGCCAAAGCCCTGGCACTCTATCCCAATGTGTTTTCACCTATTTTTATTAATATGGTAAATGCCGGAGAGTCTTCGGGAACCCTGGAAATTGTTCTGGAACGGCTTGCGGATTTTACCGAGAATAAAGAAGATTCAAAAAAGAAAATCCAGGCATCGCTCGCCTATCCGGTTTTAATGTCCTTTATCGGATTCGGTGTTTTGATCATCCTTTTAACCTATGTTGTACCGGGAATCGTTAATATTTTCTCGGACATGAACCACACATTGCCTTTACCCACCATTATTCTTATTTCCGTCAGTTCTTTTTTCAAGTCCTATTGGTGGGGGATTGTTCTGGCACCTTTTCTCTTTTTATTCCTCATTTTCCTGATACGAAAAACTCAAAAAGGCGGCTATTTTATTGATAATTTGTTAATCTCGCTGCCCATCATCGGAACCCTTTTGAAAAAAAACATTGCAGCACGGTTTACAAGGACTCTCGGATCTTTGCTGGATAATGGCGTCCCCATGTTGACAGCTCTGGATATCACCAAAAGTATTGCAGGAAACATGGTGATATATGAACTTATCTCTAAAGCCTGTGAAACGGTTGAACAGGGAGGAGAACTGGGTGAAGTTCTTGCCCAAAGCACTGCTTTTCCATACCTTGCATCGCAAATGATTAAAATCGGAGAAACCAGCGGCCAGATGGAAAAAATGCTGGAAAAAACAGCTGATCTATTTGAAAAAGATGTTCAAACTGCTGTCACCGCCGCCACTGCTTTGATTGAACCGCTTATCATTCTTGTAATGGGTGTTGTGGTGGGCGGTATTATTCTTGCCATCTGTCTGCCGATTTTTGAAATAAATCAGCTCATTCAATAAAGCTTAAAACTTATAATTAAATGATAATTCATACCCTTTTCTTTCCAAATCAAACTTTGAACTAATGGAAAAATCCTGATTCAGGATCTTGATTGTCTGAGCTCGATTATATTTGTGTGCAGAGGAGATGGAACCATAAATATTGCCGGTATAAAAACCTGTTTCCACAAATCCGATCACACCGGCCAGAGCCTTGTTATCATGATCATAGGCCTCATAGGCAGCAAAAATCAGACCGGCATTCAATAAGAATGTGACCAATGCATCATGATATCTTTCGCAATACAGAAACCCGCCACCCGGAATAATGGCAAAAAGTCCCGCAGCCCCGGGATTCTTTTTGGGCGCATCCTCTACTTTAATAATCAAATCAAGATACTGATCTGAATTGTATTGATTTGCACCTGACCTGGATATTTTTGATAAATATTCTCGGGCAAGAATCAGAGAGTCAGGTTCGCCGTTCCTGGCTTCTGTCAGATGGATTTTTGCAAGGTTAAAATAAATCCTGTCTTTTGTTTCCCTGTCTTCAACCAGCTTAAGATAATTTTGCAGGACAATTTGAGCATATCCGTTATTCCCCAGGTTCATAAATGCCCTGCTCTGGAAAAAACAGGCTTCTTTTGTAAAATCGTTTTCTTTGCCGTTTATGATAATCTCATTAAACACCCGGGCTGCATCATGGTATTTTTTTAAATTAAACAAACAAATCCCGATATTAAATTCTACCTGGTCTTTGTGTTCATAGTCAGGGAAAAAATGAATCAACCTTTTAAACTCAACCATGGCAGTTTCATAGTCTTTTTCATTAAAAAGCTTTTGGGCGTACTCATACTGCATGCCTGACGTGATAATTAATTGTTTTTCCTGTGCAAAACTATTTTGATTCAGAATGATGATCAATATCAGAATATATGAATATCGAAAATTCATTCTTTTTTTTCTTTTTTAAACCACCAGAAATCATTAGCCCCCACAGGGTCATAAATTAATTCCTGATGATTCACAATGACCTTCATTGAAATATTGGATTCATCCCTTCCACAGCGGACAAGCCTGTCACAGGTCATGATCCAGCCTATTACCGGCCCATGCTTTTTAAAGACCCGGGATGCATATCTTGAACATGAAGGATACATTGAACATCTGTTTCCATCCACCACTGATATATGTTCCTGGTAAAATCTGAATAAAAAATTCTGATCCTGAGCAAATAGCGTTTCACAAAAAAAGAAAATAAAAAAGATAGTAAAAATTAATATAATCTTATTCCTGGGTAACACGAAGGACCTCTCTTATGGATGTGATCCCCTTGAGTACTTTTGACATGCCATCCTGACGAAGTGTTATCATCTCTGATCTTAAGGCGGCATCCTTTATCCGGTTGGAATCAGATGTTTCCAGGACAAGACTTTTTAATGTATCATCCATGACCATGATTTCAAAAATAGCTTCCCTGCCCGAATACCCGGTGTTAAAACACTTTGAACACCCTTTGGGCTCATACACATATTCCCCGATGTATTTTTCACCGGCACCATTCAGGGACTTGATATGAGATGGGGCAAGCCTGTATTCCTGTTTGCAATTATTACAAAGAACTCTTACCAGGCGCTGGGCAATCACTGTTTTTACAGAAGAAGATATAAGATAGGGTTCAACACCCAGTTCCGCAAGTCTTGTAATAGCACCTGCTGAATCATTGGTATGCAGTGTTGAAAAAACAAGGTGGCCGGTAAGGGCAGATTGAATAGCAATTTCTGCTGTTTCAAGATCCCTTATTTCCCCGATAAGTATAATATCCGGGTCCTGCCTGACAATGGACCGTAATCCTCTTGCAAAAGTGACCCCGGTTTTTGCATTCACCTGGATCTGACCAATTCCCTTGAGCTTATACTCCACAGGGTCCTCAATGGTGATAATATTTTTATCAGAAGAGTTGATTTGTGAAAGTGCTGCATAAAGCGTTGTTGTTTTTCCGCTTCCTGTGGGGCCTGTAACAAGGACGATGCCATTGTTCTGGCGAATAATTTTACCTATCAGCTTATAATTTTCACTGGAAAGCCCAAATTCTGAAAACTCGAGTAAATATCCGGATTTATTCAGCAGTCTCATGACCAGACGCTCGCCATAGGATGTGGGAACAGTAGAGATACGAATATCAATTTCCTGATCCCCGATTCTTACCTGTGCCCTTCCATCCTGGGGAACTCTTTTTTCGGCAATATCCATCTTTGCCATAACCTTGATTCTCGATATCAAGGAAGCCTGTACCCCCTTGGGTGGATTGAGCATTTCATAAAGAAGGCCATCTATCCTGTATCTGACCATTAGAACGTCCTGGAACGGTTCGATATGGATATCGCTTGCCCCTGCTTTAACAGCCTGGGATATCATATGATTCACCAGCCTGATGACCGGAGCATCACTTGTATCGTCAAGCAAATCTGCCGTATGATTAAAATCATCAATATTTGTAAATCCATTGTCTTCCATATCCTCAACAAGTTGTTGAGCGCTTTCTCCGGATCGGTCGTACAAGGCATTAATTGCTGACAAAATCTGACCTTTTGGGGCAAGCACCAGTGAATACTCATCAAGCTCAAGAAGTGCTGCAACATCATCGACCTGGCTGAGATCCGATGGATCATTGACAGCAATGATGGAGCGGCTTCCCTCTTTTACCAGGGGTGCGATACAAAAATTTTTCAAAAACTGTCTTGAAATCATTGATGTCCAGTCATCCCTGACATTTTCCATGACAAGCGTTTCTTTAAAAGGAATTAAGTAAAGTAGACTTAAGGTATCAAGGACTTCATTTTCCAGGACAAGCTTTGTTTCAATAGTGGTTTCAATCAGCCTGTATCGGTCTTTAGCATAGGCACTTCTAATCTTTTCACTATTTTCCTTTGAAAGAGAAGCCTTTTTTTCAATTATATGTATAAATTCATCAATCATTGAGTTTTTTTTAATCCGTCATTTTTGTTTTATCTTCTTTTTTTTTGCCTAATTTATTGATTTTCTCGTATAAAAAAACCTCTCCCTTTTTAACGTTGTCAATGTTTTTCTTTTTTTCCTTATAAATTTCATCAGCTTCAAGGGAATTTTTAATGACCCTGGGTGTTAAAAAAACATAGAGGTTTGTTTTATCTATCCCCTCTGATATATTTTTAAAAGCCCAGCCCAGACCCGGAATATTACCAAGACAGGGAGTCTTATATTCAGTTTTTGTCAACGCCTCATCAATAAGCCCCCCTATGACAACACTGTTGCCATCTTCCACAATAATGGTTGTTTCGATTTGCCGTTTAAAGGTTGTCGGCCGGTCCGGACTTGTCTGATTCACGGTATCAAGCTTTGTCAGCTCCTGGTATACATTCAGCCTTACCAGTCGATCCTTACTGATCTGGGGAGTAATTTTAAGGCTGATCCCCACATCTTTATATTCAAAGGAACTATAGGTTTCAGCACCTGAATCTGCGGCTGATCGTGTTTGAAAAGGAACGTTCTTACCCACTGTAATGGAAGCTTCCTCATTTTCAGTGGTTAAGATTTGCGGATTGGCAAGAATGTTAACGTCCTTATCACTTTGAAATGCCTGTATCACCGCCTGGATATTTGGGAAGGTCATACCACCGATACTAAAAGTCTTACCCAGAACCCCCACAGAGAATCCTTTGGGAAATGATCCTGATCCGATAAGCCCGCCAAGGTTTGCATACCCGCTGTCCCCTGTGCCGCCAAATCCACCGAAAGCGACTTTATTCTCACTGTCAAAATCCACGCCGGTTTTCCACTCTGTCCCTACGTTCAGACCCCGGGTCACATTTACTTCCATAATAAGACATTCGATATAAACCATTGCCCTGGGGATATCCAGTTTGCTGATCACTTCTTCCAGTACCGGGTAATCCTCTTTGTCCGCCATGATGATGAGACTATTGGTGGCTTTGTCTGCCATAATTTTCACTTTGGTAGATAAAATCGGTGCTCTTTTCTGGCCGGGGACTGCTTTTTTATTATCCTTTGTGGGGATCTCCAGCAATACTTTTACAAGATTCTCAGCAGATGCATGCTCAAGATAATATACACGGATCTTTTCCTCGCCTTTGGGGACTTCCTGATCCAATATGGCTATCAGCTGCTTAACCCTGTCGGTTTCCACCTTGCTTGCCAGAATAATGATGGAGTTTATCCTTTCATCAGCCACAAACTTTACAACGAGATCTGTATTCAGTTTCCCTTTTGTCCCTTTTATCCGGGCAGAAAAGATCGAAGAAAGGTTTTGAACCATTTTTTTTACATCTGCAAATTTAACAGGAATCACTGATATCTTTTTTCCAATACTCTGTACATCAATAACTTCTACAATTTTTAAAAGCCTGTTAATGCTTGAAAGTGTCGCTGTTACAATCAGCATGTTGGTATCGCGGTACGAAAGGACAACGCTCCCCTTGGGAACCAGAGGGGTAAATAAATTTTTCAATTCATCCGATCTTGCATATTCAAGGGGAATCAATCTTGTTACAATTCTATCTTTAAGGGTTTCCGGCCGTGCCGGGCCGGTTGCAATTTTTGTATCAATATTATCCGCCTTTGCTTTAGGCGTGGGAATTATTTTTATTACTTTTCCTGACTCAACCGTGGAGAATCCATTGATTTCAAGTACTGATTCAAAAACTTTGTAGGCATCTTTAACCGATATTTTCGTCGGGGATATGATGGTGACATTCCCTTTGACCCTGCTGTCCACAACAAAATTTTTACCTGTCAGCTTGCTTATAAATTTAATAAATACATTAATATCAACATTATTAAAATCAATTGATACATACTTGGAATCAGCTTTGGCTTGTTCTGAAGGCTCTGCAGCAAAACCGTCATAAGGAAAAATCAGAAAGGCTGTACAAAAAATATACAAAATAAAAATTGGCAATACCAACCTTCTGCTATAAAACATTATCATTCATCTCCTTTATTTTTCAATGACTAGCTACCCTTGGCTTGATAAACCAGCTCTTTTATCTTCCCGCGCCTGAGCAAAGTAACCCTGGCAGTGTCTGCCTCTTTAATTTCGCTAAAAAGACTTGAAGCATCCTCGGCTGATACAATGGGCGTTCCATTAATATCTTTTATAATATCACCATTTCTTAAACCCATCTGCCTGAATACAGAATTGGGCCTTATCCCATAGACCATGAGCCCATCCGACTCACCCTCTGTAAAATGCGGTCTGAATTTAATCTGTCTCATCAAGGCACTGATATTGTCCGGTGAATCATCAATCAATGCTTTATTAATGGATATTGGGTTAATTTTCATTTTTTCTGCAGGACTTCTGGATTTTGAAACTTTTTTATCATCTGTTTCCATTTCAAGTACCTGGTCTTTACCCTGATAACTAAGAATGATTTCATGCCTTAAAATTTTTTTGATTTTTGCTCCCTGGATTGAATCCCCAACTTCATATAAGGACTGCTGGCGTACTTTTTTATCTTCAATCACGGCATAGACTTCAGACTCCCCTGTCACCGTTCCCCATAAAACCAGCTTCAGAGTTGTTGCCTCAAGTTTTTCAGGCTCTTGATCCCCTGTTTCCTGGTTTTCGACAGGTTCTTCTTTTTTTTCAATTTCAACCTTAAAAAGATTTCTTGTCACAATGATATCGTATTGATTCTTGGTGAGAACAGGTTTTGCCTGTTGGGGGCTGATGTTTTTTGACAGGGTGCCGGCAGAATACTTTTCAAGTGCTGTAAAACCTTCAGGCATTAGATTTTTATACATATAATCAACACAAAAATATGCAATACCGGCAATCAGGAGCAGGTATATTATGACAAATAAGTATTTCATATCCCTATTTTTGGATTCTTCAACGTCCCATTAATATTAAATTTTATTCCATCTTTTGAAATATTTTTTACCTTTGCTTTTAATGCTGCCATGTTTACAAATTTTGCCAGATAAGGAGAATCCGGCAGGATTGCCCCTGTAAGATTCAGCCGGCTTTCTTGTACAGGAAAAACAATGTCGATATTTCCTTTAAGCTTTACATTAATACTTGGCCCTTTAGCCGTACACTGTATCAGAGTTACAGCTTTCAATTGCTGTGTGAATTCAAGCTCAATATCTGAAAAATCAATTACAGGCAAATTCAGTGTATTAAACAGGGATTGATTCATTTTTGCAGAAAAATTACGAATATGAATCAATCCCTGTCTTGAATCTCTTTTATCCGCAGCCTCAATTTGTTTGTATTCGCCACTCAGTTCACAATTTAAAGCAATATCTGCAAGACCTGTCTTATACCTGAAATCTCTTATTTTTACTCCGGACATGAAAAATTCAGGTTCTGAAAACAAAAATGGATTGGTGCTGTCCAGGCGCAGGCTGCCTTTGACAGAGCCCTGGTATAAATCCGAATGAATTCTTATGTGTTTCTCTTCGTTAAATATGAAAAATATATCTAAAAACACATCAAAGGAGTACAGTATAATTTGTGTGTTCCGGCCAAGCAACAGCTTTGTATTTTCAAACTTTAGTTTAAAAGGAAAACCAGGGCGAACATTATCAATGGTCAATACTATAGTTGAATCCGGATCTGTTAATGAACGAGACAGGGTTGCAGCAACCTCTTTTTGGGGAAATAAGAGAAAAGCAAAAACAATAAATGCTGCCATAAAAAAGAGGATATAAAGCAAAATAGGTTTTAGCTTCATATTATGCCTTGTCCTTTTGCATTAGAGTTTGAGTTTCAATAACCGCATCAAGTTTTACTTTTTCTTTTCCTGCCTTTGATAATGACAGGGAAGTGATGGTAACACCATTTTTCGAGGATTCAATATGATAAAGAAAATCAACCAGGTCTTTTAGATACACTTCCTTGAGTTTGACCTTAACTGTTGCAAGTGTATACAAAGATTTCTCAAGTTTTTTTGTAAATGGCTTCATATATGCCACATTCTCTTTTACACCGCTTTGCTGCGCCTGATAATCCAAAAAAGAAAACAGGGAAAAATCCTTTTTCCTATTTGTTAAAACATGGGTTTTTGAATCAAAATTATTTGAAACAACCAGAAACTGCTGCTGAAGCTTAACCATTTCTTCAAGAGCGACCTGCTTTTCATTTAATATTCGCTTGAGGGTATCCCTTTTCTCAAAAACAGGGGAAATCCCAAGCTGGAAACCAAAAAACAGCACTATAAAGGTAATCCCGAATATTAAAACACTTTTTTCACGTTTAGAAAAATCAAACATTATAATCTTTTCACATTTCAATAATAAATTTAAAGTTTACTCTATCCCCTCTTTTATCAGCTGCCGCACTGCTTATGCTGACCTTTTCAAACAAATCTGATGATTCTATTTTGCTTTTAATATTGTCCACATTATTAAAGTTATCTGTTGACCCTGATAATACCAACCGCCCATTATTGAATAAAAACCTTGAGATCTCCACATCTATTGAAGAAGCAATTCTTTTAGAAAGTTCGCTTATGATGTCCACTATTTTAACATTTTTATTTTTGATGAATTGATCTTTATCCCCTGCTGCACCGGATTTTTTAATTGCCGCCCGGGCATTTGCTTTCATCTGAAGATAAGGGTCCTGGATCTTTTTTTTATCTGGAAAAGTTGCCATAAAAATGGAACGTGCATTGTTATCAATGGCAGCAATTTTTTTTCCCAGCTTTGAGTTATCAAAGCTTGTCGTTAACATCAATAAAGCAAGACCACATAATAAAAGGGCAACGCCGGCTGCAATATTGGAAAAATATGTCTTTAAAAACGAACTTGTGCCATACTTTCCTTTACAGAAATTAAATTGATATTTCACGGTTTTATCCGGTGAAATACTTAGCAATAATGCATTGGAATTTATGTTTTCCTTTGTCAGTGCCTTTTGAAGGCCTTGCTCAACAGATCTTAGCCTGGGTTGGTATTCCAATGTCTTTTCCAGGACATTATAAATACTTTCTATATTTGGAGTGTCTTTATCAGAGCTGATGAAAATATCAAACGAAATGTCAGTTCCTGTTCTTTGATTAAATCCAATGATTGTCTGTTGGACGGATATGGCAAGTTCTTCAGGGGAACTAAGGGAAGGTAAAAAAGTGCGCACAGCACAGGGTTTTCGGTTGTTCACCATCACTAAGGTATTTGCCGAATCTCTAATATCAAGAAAAATAAATGTTGAAATATCTTTATGCTCTTTTAAAAATTCAACGGCAGCAGCATATCCCCCGGGAGCAATAATCAAAGGTTTAATGCCGAAACTGCCAAGTTTTGAAAAATATTTTTCAACCTGCGATTCAACAATGGAGGCACTTAAAATCAAATTTGATTCACCTGAAGTATCCAGCATATGAAAATCTGAAATATAGGTTCCATTGACCGCCGGCAACAGAGTTTCAAGTTCAAATGGCAGAACCTGCTTTACTTTTTTTTCTGAATCAAAGGGAAGCTCTAAGCTTCTGAAACAAACCAAAAGCGGCGACACAAAGATGACGGCTGTAGAACATATTTCCAGATCAAGCTGCTGGGCAACCCTATCCATGCCGGCATCAAAAGGGTCTATGTTTTCTTCTGAGTCAGGCAGGTCTTCAAACAGGATATGGCAATCCCCTTTGATAAAAGTCTGTTTATAGTTTTGCTCAACAATCATGGCTTTTATGCCCAAATTATCAAGCTCAAGATGCAAAAAAGACCCTGCCATCAATTATTTCCTTTTTTAAAAATATCACTTGAGTCGGTAATAGTGCAATCAAACCGCGTTCCTTTTCAGACAGTTCTATAACCTTTTCATATCATCCCTTGTCAAGTGACATACAAAATCATCCTTTTCTATACCTATTAATAACCAGAAAAGCAAGATTTATGCCGGGCATTAAGAATCTTCCAACACTATTGATTATCCATATTAAATAATAAAAAGGCCTTCATTAAGATTGTGAAAAAAAGTTCCTAATTTTAGGAACTTTTTTTCACAATATGTAATTTTTGTTCTAGAAAAAAACTACCCAAAAAAACCATAAATACTGCTATTCAAGGCGTATCATTCAGCAAACAAATGGCACATAATTTGCTTCTTATACTATGGATGATATGCAAAACTATTAAAACCGGTCAGGTATATTTTAAGGGGGAGATATGGATTTGAAAAAAGGATTTTATAGAATTATTGCTAAGGTCCTTGTCTGGGTCATGATCGTTCAGGGCATACCCTTCTGGCAGCTGTCGCAGGTCTATACTTTTGAATTCAACCCGGACAGACTTGTAAGAGCAGTTAATTTTCTGACATCTGCCCTTTTGTCTCCTTCCAATGCCCATGCAGGCGTTCCTCCTGACTTGAATGATTATACAACCAACAAAATTCCGAATAACTTTATCGATATTTCAAGCACCGGAGCCGAGCTGGCCCTTTCCGATGAAGGTGGTATCTCAGGTGTTCCCATCGGGTTTAACTTCAGGTTTTACAACACCATTTTTACTGAAATAACAATTACTTCCAACGGATACTTAAGTTTTTCCTCCATCATCAGCCCTGATAATACTCTGATCCCGTCCACAGATGTCCCCAATGCCTTGATTGCCCCTTTCTGGGATGATCTCAACCCGGAATTAAATCCTTCTTCCGGTATCTTTTTTGAAACCAAAGGAACAGCACCGAACAGGCGCTTTATTGTTGAATACAAAGATGTACCCTTGAAATCAGATCCGGATTCAAGACTTACCTTTCAAGTGGTTCTTTTTGAAGAAAACAATGAAATCCAGTATCATTATCTTTCCATGATCGATGGCAGCGGCCTGACCATATCCCCCCTGGTGACCGGAAACTCTGCAACGGTCGGAATAGAGAATATAGCCGGAGACAAAGGCAATGAAGCTGTTTTTAATCAGGCCGACAGCTTGTCTTCGGGCTCGGCATTCAGTTTCACCCTTGCAGGAACAGCATTTGAAACCGGCAGATTCCTTGGTGATCTCAATAATGACGGCCAGGTGAATATCCAGGACCAGTATGTCCTTACAAAAACGATGATTGAAACCAGGCAAACCCAAGAATCCCTTGACCTTGTCCTGGCGGATATTTCTCCGGTACCAGCCGTTGACGGAGGGCCTTTCGGGGACCAAACTATTGATGCAGATGATCATTCCAGAATTTTTGAAGCAGTCATGGCTCGGGAGATCCTTAATCCGACGCTGTCCATATCCTCTTATTATATTGCTTCGGCAAGTGAAACCCTCACTCTTTTCGGCTCCGGGTTTGACCTTTCAGCCGGTAACAACTCCATTATTTTCAAGGGAACTGACGGTACAGAGACAATCGTCTCCGGAGAATCAGTCAATGCAGAAGCCAGCGAACTGACCGTGACCATCCCGTCCGGTCTTCTATTCCCTTTATCCGTCAGGGCAGACCGCGGCTCCATGATGAGCAACTCCCTGCTCTTTTTGCTCCAGGGCGTTCCTCTGATCACCCGTATCACACCTGATAATGGTGAAGAAGGCGATACCATAACCATACGGGGATATGAATTCGGCGCATTACCCGGGGACAATATTGTCCTGTTTAACGGGGTCTCTGCTGTTGTTCAGAGTGTCACCGATACCAGCCTCATTGATACCCTTATTGTTACAATTCCAACCGGGGCATCAACCGGATCTTTAACTGTGACCGTTGCAAGCCAGCCCAGCAATGAAGTGGCATTTATTTATGACGGTGCCCCCATTGTTGCCATTTCATCACCCGCAGAGGACGATGAGATCGGCGGACAAATGGATGTGATCGGAACTGCATCCGACCTGGGTCTTGTCAGCTACAGTCTTGAACTCGGTGTGGTCAACCCTGACTATTCGGTTGATTATTCAACCATTGCATCCGGTACGGAAAGTATTATTGACGGTATTCTTGGTACCATTGATGCCACTTTGATGATAAACGGATTTTACCG
>NZ_JAIOSW010000056.1 GCF_021107415.1 Desulfobacula sp. | reverse complement strand
TTACTGCGCTAATATCGTTTCGCGTGACTTTGCTAAAGAGCATATCAGGCCCTTGAGCAAATAAATTTGCAGGTGTAGAAAAACCAATCAACACTACAAAGAAAATCGCTAATTTATGCTTCTTTATTACATTCATAATCCTCTCCTATTTAATATTCATGTATAATTTATGCCGTGGCGGATGAGCCGCACCGCGAGCGGTCAGCTTAACGTTCAAGCTAACTTTGCGCTTCGCTCCAAATGTATATTTTAGCAATCGCTGTCACCACGCGCTTAAGTTGAGCGTCAGGTTAGGCATCATCAATCGAGAAACCAAGCTGAAAATGAGAATATAAATGTTAATGCAAATCAAACACGGACGCCCCGTGTTTTTCCCCTTAAGTTAAGGGCGTTCCGGTCGCACGCCTTTAAAATTTTTTGCATTTAAAAAAGACAAGTCCACAAAGAATTTTTTCGGATTGCCACGCTCTATATAAACCATAATCTTATCGTTTGTTATTTGGTCGGTTGGATTAAACCATAAATTATCGCTAGTGAAGTTGTGTTCCTTGCAGGAAAAATTTTGATTTCATTTAAGCTTAATATCGTTTTCTTTTAATTCCAGAAGGCCTTATCTGTAACACAACCTTAAATCTTCCCAATATCATCAGTATGTTGTATGACTACTGAGCTGCCACGGGAAAATCTGCAGTAACAGTTTGATGTTGCAGGTTAACGATATTGATATTCTCAAACGTCACAACCTGCTTATTATCTTTAATACTGGTGATTTTTACTGTGTATATCCCTTCTGCCAGCATTTCTGTACGCTGCCCATTCTGGGTCCAATTTTTAAGCACCTGTTTACCGGCACTGTCATAGCCCTTAAACGGCGTACTAAAAGGTTGCCCGTTAAGCGTCGCAGCAATGGTTAACTTGCCAAAACTAAAGTCTGCTTGTACAGTTTGGGATTGTCCTGTTTCAACTATAATGTTCTCAAAACTTTTTATAGAACCATCCACATTGGTTGTTACTTTGATAGTATATGTTCCGGCAGCTAAACGAATCAGACGTTGTCCGCCTGAACTCCAATTTTTATAAATTTGTTTCCCGGAAGTATCATAAACTTTAAAGGGCATTTCTTTGGGCTTGCCGTTCAGAGTAGAGGCTATGATTACCTCGCCGCTAAACAACTCAACAGTCTTTTCCACAGTGCTTCCCGGGGCAATTTCCAATGCGTCAAAGACAACAGTTGGCGTGCCTACTATGCGGTCTGTTTGCGCTTTAATCCGGTATATGCCCGGCAAAAGCTTACGTTTGAGCTGCCCTGTTTTGGGATTGCTATGCTCGTTATGAAAATGTTTATTCTCCCCCTGGCGATAATAAAAAATATAGGCCTTGAATGGTGCTCCATTGAGGAGTGTGGTGATCATAAGGGTGCCATCTGAAAAATCTGCAATTCGCTCTACAGTTTCACCTGCCTTTATGACAATATCTGTAAGTTTAACAATGGGTGTTTTACCGCCGCTGACAGTCAGGTCTTTCAGTTCTGCTGTATAGTTTCCAGGCGCAAGCTGCCTTTCAGCAATGCCTGCTGCTTTATCGTATGGACCACCCGGTGCCCAGCTTTTTCCAGTTTCCATGTTGGTTAAAGTTATTGCTGTAAAAAAAGGCTTCCCGTTTTTACTCACTTTTATACGCAGAGTTCCATAAGTTGGAATTGATTTTTTCACCACTTCACTGGCAGCAGCTGAGAACTCACCGGCATTATCAGCAGTGAAATATTTACCGCCACCTTCCTTTGCCATGCACTCCAGCTGCTTCTTTTCTTCCTCAGTAACATCAAAACCGATGACATGCATGATAAATTTAATCCCAGAGGCTTTAAGGTCTTTTACTAAACCACAGGGATCAGGATCACAGGTCTCCTTGCCATCAGACACCAGAATAATTGTAGTCTCGTCCTCAAGATGCTTGATCCTTTCAGCAGTCAATCGGACAGAACGGCTGATGGGTGTTTTACCTTTTGGGCTGAGGTCTTGTACCCGGGCAATCATAGCCTGTTTATTGAGCGGCCCCAGGGCAATAAGTTCTTCCACATCATTGCAATCTCCTTTACGCCGATGACCATATGCTACCAGACCTGCAACAATATCATCCGGTAATCCCTTGATAAGATCAGTGAGCACCTCTTTGGCAATTGCAATTTTTGCTGTTCCTTCTACCTGACCCCACATGGAACCGGAAGCATCAAGGATAAACATGAGGTTTGCCGGGGCAGTACTCTCTTGAGGTGATGAAACGACTTTAGACTTATCTTCATTTGAGGCCTGCATGGGTTGCCCTGAACCCGCCGCCTTATCATTCTTTTTTTTGTTATTCTTTTTCGATGATTTTTCAACAATAATCTTGCTATACCCCGAAGGAATTTTAAAAAAAGCCGGATCAATAGAACTTTTTTTAATATTTTTCAAAGCCAGAATTGTATTGCCGTTTAAGGCATAGCTGATCTCTTTCAGTTCGAAACCAAGTTCAGAAGAGACCCATACCCTGTTTGACACCCGTGTATCTCCCTTTTGTCGAAATTCAAAAACCTGGCAGGAATAACCCTGGATTGTTTCTTTTCCGGTTGGGGTGACCTCAAGGTTTTTGCGCATGAATTCCCACCCGGCAATGGGGTTCATCATCATGGTTTTTGCAGGGTCCGTCTGCTCAACATATTGTTTCACCTGGGGATTAAGCCCCCAGGAGATACCCGTGGCCCGATTATAAATAGTGGGGAAAGGGGGCATATACTCAAGGCCTTTAACCTTTTGAACACGATACATATTATCTTTGACTTTCAGGTCATACACGATTTCAGATTCAGGGGATGTAACAAGAAGGTCTGCTGTAAATTCTGTAGCATGGGCAGAGTACCATCCCAAAAAAAGAATAAAAAAGAATAACAGACCTGTTTTCAGTGAATGAAAAGGAATTCCAGACTGCATAACGTCCTCCTGCTAAAAAGTGGGTGAGTATTGTTAAATGTCTATAATATTTCTTATTTGCAAACATCCAGCTTGCACATTTTTTTGATATCAGCCTTCTGTACAAAGTCGCACAGGGTACAGTCTTTATTTTTCAAGTCCAACTGATAGTAACCCCCTCCATGTACTCCATTGGCTTTGGGCCAGTATTTCAGAATGTTTTCGCAAAGAGCCGGTTCATCAAGTTGTTCGACAGTCTCCTGGTAGCACCAGGGGCCGCGGGGATGATTTTTGCACTTTTCATAAATTTCATCTTCCCCGGCAAGCGCTAAAGGGGAAAAAATCATTGATCCAATCACCAGACAGATGCAACCAAAACAGAACCGTAACATATTTTTCTCCTTATATATTATTGTAAACGAAACGTGAATGACTGGGCTGATTCCGGACGGGTATCTTCTGGATTAATATGCATCGCCTGAGTAGTATGTTGAACCCTGTCCCGGAACTGGATCTCTTTTCCGGAAAGAAGTGTACTGGTACTTCCCAATGGACGGGATGAGGCAGTGGAAATTTTACTGCTGACCCGAGTTGCTTTCATGGTTTGCTCTAATCTGGTGGAGCCCTTGTAAGCTGATTGCTTTATAATTTCAGCACCCGGCATGACAGGGATGTCCCCGACAACTTGCTTTGCTGTGACCATGGCAGGAAGCAAAAAAACAAAACCGATCAGTATCACGATCCATAGGGTACGATAATAAAAATTTAATAGTGTACGTTCCATGAATAAATTCCTTTTCAAATCCTTTTTTTTACTTTTAATATTTCCCGGTTAACTGTTTTTTGAAAGGCTTCGGAGTAGCCCGGTTCATGAATTTTGGCATTGGTTTGAACAAACGTCTGAAAATATTGACATCTTTATACTCCAAAACATACCAGAAAATTTTAATTTATAATGATCTACCTAAATGAGTCAATAAAAAAATCGAATCTGTCCATGCAGTCTGGTTGAACGAATTAGCTGAATCACCTCAAACTCAACTCCATATATTTTGTTGTTGGGTCTGGATTAAAGCGATAGGGCTCAATTTCCTTGAACCCCAGATTCTCGTAGAGACCTATTGCTGCCTCCATACGTTCCAAGGTATCCAGCCTCATTTTCTCATACCCAAGATTCATTGCTTCCTGGATAAGTGTGGTGCACAGGTTGTGCCCTACACCCTTACTCTTGAATTGGTCATAGACAAACAGGCGCTTCATCTCACAAACCTTAGCTTCAATCATTCTTAAACCTACACCACCCCCAAGTTCACCCCTATGCCATGCAAGAAGAAACAATCCGTTCGGAGGACCATACATTGAAGAAAAATTCAATAACTCCTTATCAATATCCTGAAAAGACAAATCCATGTTGAGCCAGCGAATATAGTCCTTCGTTGCCTGCATGGCAAAGGAAAAATCCAAGTTTGTTGAGCAGTATTTAATTTCAATCATAATATTTTTACATCTACCTTGAAGTTCAGCAGCGCAGCATCACCGTGTTTGCCGGAGCGGCGGGTTATGAAAAATATTTTCTTTCCTAATTGTTTATTGACCCCGTTTTCTTCTGATAGTAATCGTCTCACCACCAATACCCCAATTATCTGTTTCAACCTCATCTATAACCACAACCGTGGTTTGGGGATTTTTCCCAAGAACATCCTGAAGCAACTGGGTAGCTCCTTTTATTAGTTCCGCTTTTTTTTCAGGGGTTACACCTTCATTTGTAATTTTAATGTTTACGTATGGCATCTGCTTTTTCTCCTGCATATATAAATATTCTTTGTAAGACTCTGCAATAAAATTTGATTTCAGGTATGCAAAGCAATTAATTTCCCCCTCGGCAAGCCAATAAATAACGGTAGCCATATTCTATAACAGCTTCTCCCTTTTGGTTACTGACCTTGCATTTGATTGAAGCAAAACCTTTATCCGGTTTACTTCTTGACTGTTTGAGCTCACACCACCAGGCAGCAACATGGAGGACATCGCCCGGTCTTACCGGATTGAACATTTTAACCTCATGCATTCCAACACCACCTATAATTGATAGATTCCCCTGAGCTTCTACTACAACTCGAGTACAGGCAGCAAGGGTATGAAGAGAAGATGCTATTAAGCCTCCAAAAATTGATTTTTCCGCAATATTTTCATTTATATGAAATGGCTGAGGATCAAATTTTTTTGCAAAGTCGATAATATCTTTTCGTGAAAAAATTACAGTATTACAATCAAGTTTTTCACCTTCAATTAAATCCTCAAAGTATCTTTTTGGCATTTTTCAATCCTCCAACACAGTTTTTCCCAGTTCCGGAGAACTTGCTTCAAGCGCCAGAATATCAGCCTTGATTCCCGTTAGTGGCAGAATAACCTTGCCATAATCAGATTGTTTATCATCACCCCGCAGAAGGTGTGCTACTTCCCATTTAAGATTCGCCTTTTTTACCAAAATGTGTCATTCACTCTCCACAGTTGGTTTTGATTTTGTCCAACGTGAAAAGCTGCGGCAATATCCGCAGCATTTTTTTGTTTTATTCAACAAGAGCCAACTGAAGATTTGGCTTTTGTTTATTTTTTCTCCGCTGCTTCAAGTGATATAGTTGAGTAAAAAGGAGTAAGATTCAGCTCATAACGTGTACTTTTTAGTTTGCCTGTTTTTGTAAAAATTCCTTTATTAACTAAACCTTTTAAATCCCTTGTTGCTGTTGCGGATGGGGTTTTGACAATTGACATATAATTTTTAGCGCTAAAGCCCCTGGAAAATCCCTTTGGACCTTCTTTAAAAATCCGTAATACTGCCTTTTTTTGTCTTGGATTCAAAAGCGTTTCATAAGCACTAAAAAACTTTGTCTTGGCTACTACAGAATCAACCTGTTTTATTGTCTGTTTCTGTGCCTCAATAACTGTTTTGCCAAAGTAATAAAGCCAGGGCGTGATCTGATTGTTTTTATTTTGCAGTTCTAAAATTTTATAATAATCTTTTTTCTTATCACTGATCGTTGAAGATAGATGATTGAAGGCTGTCCCTATCTAAAAACTCGCCTTCTATTTCAGAAGTTTTCAAGGCTTCATTACAGAGAATTTCAATTCTTAATTCGTCCTGATCTTCTTTAGAAAGGTGTCGCATAACACCAATAGAAATACCTGATTCTTTAGTGTATTCATTTTCCAGGGGATCCAATCTTTTCTTGTTATAAAAAAAATCGGGCCAATCATCCTGCTTCCAGTTCCAGCTTTTTGATTCCATGATCTATAAACCTTTATTTTATAAATCAAAATATATTATTATTTGATTTATAAAACAACAATTTTTACATCAGCCTTTTATTTCTGTCTTTACTATCCATCTTAACCCTCGTATTAATTATTTCGAAGATAAGCCTTACGGTCAATAGAGTAAAACGGAAGCAGACCTCCTCCTTTCGCTACAGAATCATAAAGGTCGACATCTTTTTCATGTTTCATCCCAAGTTTTTCCATGACACGACGGAAAGCTGTGTTTTCAAAATTGGAATCCCAAGGCAAGTGCATACTACAAATGCGTCGAAAATCATTTTGAAGAACTCGAACAGATGTGGGATGACATGTATGCATCTCGCTATGGCTTCTGGCGGACTTATATCATGACCGTAATTTATAACCTGAAGGTCACAAAGTGGGTTTTCAGTATTCCCAAACGATTGCGGATCTATTTTCTCTATAACCGCAAATTACTGGCAAAACTCAGCATCTGTGGCTGGAAAGTGATCAGTGCATATCTAAAATCTGCTGTACGGCATGATGGTGCTGTTCCAGGCGCAAGCAATGCTGTTCAGACCTATGGAGATTTTCAAAATTTTAATCCACATCTTCATGCCATTGTTTCTGATGGCTGTTTTATAGATGACAAAGATTTCCGAATGGCGCCAGGATTTACGCGTGACCTTCAGGTTATGATAATTCAAACCCTAAGATTCCAGTATTTAACACCTTTTGGAGCTGATATTTTAAAATTGAGTTGAGGGATTACAGGTGTCCTATACCCAATTTCAGCCATAATTTAACTTTTCCAGCCTATTTTTAATATAATCAAATTATTTTTATTCTTCTTTATTCTTCCGGGCTAATATCTATTTTCCATTTTGAGTGGCCTTCTACCCCAGCCCAACAATGACACAACATGTTGTGTCATTGTTGGGCTGGGGGAATATTTTCAGGTTTGTAAAAAAAAATATCTTCATCTTGACAAAAGGCAAAAAAAGCGTTTACTTATCCTTCTTATGCGTGATTAGTTTTTTAACTTCGGGTTTCCTACAACCAGTTCTTCATTAAAAGTCACAGAATTTCCATCAAAAAAAATTCTTATCAAACGAATCTGCATCTCAGGGGTATCCCAGTTTTCATAAAACAAAAACATATTATCGTCATCACGATGGTTGCAGGAGGATAGCGAACCGCACATGTACTGGTTGAAAGAATAATCAAAATAGAGATCTGTAGATTTTCTCAAATCCAGCTGGTGGGTATGACCACAGAAAACATGTTCTATTTTATGTTCCCTGACAAAATCAGTTAACAGCATTGAATTTTGAAGCGGTCCCTCATCAGTGGCCAAAATTGAGTGATGAATCAATATCATGGACTTATCATATCTCATCCGGTTGATCTTCTTGGAGATCTTTCTTAAAAGTTCCTCCTCAACAAAGCCTTCGTCCATGGAAAGCTGGTTGGAATCTATACAGATAATCATCACAGTCACGTCATCAATGGTCATTACTTTAATATAATTAAGATCAGTGAAATTATCTTTTATTTTGGTAATGTCCCGCTTCAGAAAAAGGTTTTTCTTTATAGTCAGTTCCGGCCTGGAAGGTTCAATGATTTCATTATTATATATGTATTGCCTGAAATATTCATGTGATCTCATATTTCTTTTATCATGATTGCCAATAATAGAAATAACATTTTCACATGTAATACTTTTCAAGAACTGTCCCGCATCCTGATATTCACTTTCCAGTCCATCCGAGGTGTTATCGCCGGTATTTATTACTATATCGGCATTAAAGGAGTTGATTTTATCCAACAGCTTTTCATCATCACCTTCCCAATGGCGTGGTCCAAAATGCATATCAGATATATGTAAAACATTCATTTCATCTTTCCTTAGTTTTTATGATCAAAAATGTAAAATTTATCAATATAAACTATTTTCACAAAATTACATCCTATATGTATTTTACCCCTTTTTTTTTGAGATTCATAGAGTATTTTTAAAAAAAAATCAAGAATAATCTAAAGCTCCCTTAAGTTTCAGTTTATCTGCAAAATGACAGGCCACGAACCAGTCATCGGACATCTCACAAAAGGGCGGTTTCTGACTCAGGCATTTGTCCTTATCTGCATATCGGCAACGTGGATGAAAGTAACACCCGGTTGGGGGATCAGCAGGGTTTGGTTGTTCCCCTTCCAATAAAACATTTTGCATTGACTCTTCCGGGTCCAGAGAAGGAATTGCCGACATGAGTGCCTCGGTGTAAGGATGTTTTGGCGTGTTATAGAGTCGCTCCGTTGATGCTAACTCTACTATTTGACCAAGATACATCACAGCCACCCGGTCACATGCGTAAGCCACTGTATTCAGATCATGACCAATAAAGAGGTAAGTGAGTCCCAGCTCCTTTTGCAGATCTTTTAACAGGTTTAAAATCTGAGCTTGAATGGATACGTCAAGGGAGGAGACAGGCTCATCTGCAACAATAAACTGCGGGCGCATAACAAGAGCCCTGGCAATAGCGATTCGCTGCCGTTGCCCCCCACTGAAAGCGTGTGGATACCGACCCAACTGCTGAACATTCAAATTACAGAGATCAGCTATATAAACAACTTTTTCTTCCAACTCCTTACCAGAAGCAAGCTTATTAGCAAGTAATGATTCCCCAATGATTTCTTTAACGGTCATGCGTGGATTTAATGATGAGTAGGGATCCTGAAAAATCATCTGCATGTTGCGCCAATGATGCCGCAACTCTTTTTGATTCAGGTCCGTTAAATTGACAGCTTCTCCGTTAAACTGCACGGATATTTCCCCGGCCGTGGGTTCAATCAGCCGCAAGACAGCACGTCCCAGAGTAGTCTTGCCGGAACCACTTTCTCCAACCAAGCCGAGAGTTTCACCCACCTTAATTTTAAAAGAGATTCCGTCTACGGCCTTCAATAATTGTTGTTTTTTACCAAATAATCTGGGTCGTCCAATGGGAAAATGAACCTTCAGGTTATCCACTTCTATTAATGATTTCATTTAATTTTTCATCCCTGATAGTTTTTCATACTGGAAACAGGAAACAAAATGATTTTCAGAGACCTGATATTGTGGCTGCACCATCTGATCGCACTGACCTTTCAACATCTCCTCACAACGAGGGGAAAACAGACATCCTTTTGGTCGCTCAAACAAGGATGGCACCGTTCCCTTTATGGGTTCCAGTCTTTTTCGGGCTTCCAGATCACCTAACCTGGGCACTGCTTTTAAAAGATTTTTTGTATAGGGATGAAGAGGATTCTTCAAAATTTCCTTAACTGATCCCTGTTCAATAATTTCACCCATATACATGATGGCAACATCATCAGCCATCTGGGCGACCACTCCAATATTATGGGTAATAAAAACAATCCCGGTTCCAAATTCCATTTGCATATCCTTCATGACCTTTAGTACTTGTGTCTGAATGGTCACATCCAGCGCGGTGGTGGGCTCATCTGCAATCAAGATGGAAGGGTTGCAACAAAGAGCGCGGGCAATCATAGCCCGCTGCCGCATTCCTCCGGAATAGGTGTGAGGATAACGATCTACTGCTTTTTCCGGATCACCTATCCCAACTTTTTTCAGAAAATCTACAGCTATCACCCGCGCTTCGGCCTTGGATTTATTCTTATGGAGGCGAATCACTTCCATAATCTGGTTCCCTATGGTATGCAAGGGCGAAAAAGAGTTCATTGGTTCTTGAAAAATCATGGCTATTTTGCCACCACGAATATTACGGATATCCCTTCCTGTTGGTAAAAGACCGGCAATATCAACGGGGGGAGTGTCATTTGAATCGTTGAATAAGATTTTTCCTTTAATAATTTGCAACTCCCGGGGTAAAAGCCGCAAAAGAGCCATGGCGGTAACGCTTTTTCCACAGCCACTCTCCCCGACCAAAGCCAGAACTTTACCTGTAAATATTTTTAAATTCACATCTTTGACTATGGGTACAAAATTATCATCAATTTTTAGAGATATGGATAAATCCTGTAACTCCAACTTTAGTTTTTCTTTCATCTGTTCTTATCCTATTTAGCAAGCGGATCCGCGGCATCCCGCAGCCCGTCCCCTAGAAAATTGAATGCCAGCACAGCTATCACAACAAACAAACTGGGCAGAAGCAACCACGGCATATGTATAATTGAACGCACGTTTTGTGCCGAAAAGAGGAGAACTCCCCAGCTAACAATGGGTTCACGCAATCCTAATCCCAGGAAGCTTAAGGATGTCTCTGCCAGAATTATATAGGGAAACGATATGGTCAGATCCACAATCAGATAGCTTAGAAAAGAGGGCAGCATATGGCGAATAATGATTCGTTGCACACTGCAACCGGAAAGCTTTGCCGCAAGGATAAACTCCTCCTCTCTCATGGAAAGCAATTTGCTGCGGACACGACGGGCCAGATTGGTCCATCCGATACAGGCCAAAATTATTGTTACAGCCACATACACTTTGAGGGATGACCATTCTCTTGGAAGTGCTGCTGCCATGGCCAGCCATAACGGAAGGGTGGGAATGGATCTTATAAATTCGATCAGGCGCATGATTAACTCATCAACCAGCCCGCCCATATATCCGGCTATCCCTCCCATGGTCAGCCCCAAAACAAACGCGAAAAAAACTCCTACTGCTCCCACCGAGAGTGAAATTCGAGTTGCGTAAAGGATGCGGGAAAAAACATCCCGTCCTAATTGGTCAGTGCCAAAGAGATGAACAAATCCTGATTCAGTTCCAAAGAGATGAATATTAGTATTAAAAACCCCCCATAATTTATAGGATGCTCCCCTAACAAAGAATTTAATTGGCCAATATACGTTTGTATCAACCTCAGAGGTCAGTTTAAAGGTAACAGGATCTCTTTTATTAATTCTGCCATATGCAAAAGGACGGATGTGAAAATTCCAATCCTTATCAACAAAATGAATACCCATGGGTTTACCCTGGGAATATTGAGAGTTACGGGTTTGGGGGCCATAAGGAGACAGAATTTCGCAAAATGCGGTTATTATCAGGAATAAGCTAAGGATTGATCCACCAATCATGGCCATCTTATGACGACGGAAACGCCACCAGACCAGTTGCCAGTATCCTGCCAGATCTAATCGTCTTATTTCCTTTTTTTTGTTTATTAGCTTCATTTTAAGCAGCTCCCCCCACCCGTATCCGTGGATCCATAATCACCAGCAAGATATCTGATAAGAAAGTTCCAATTATCACCAGAGTGCAATAGATTAGAATCATTGCTCCTGCCAGATACATATCCTGATTCAAAAGCGCATTAATAAACAGGGGTCCGGTGTCAGGCAGGGAGAGAACCAAGCCAATGATTGGTGCTCCGGAAACAATATTGGATAGTTCCCAGCCCAGAGTGGAAACAATGGGATTAAGTGCCATTCGTATGGGGTATTTTACCAACAACCGAAATTCCGACAATCCGCTGGCTCTGGCAGAAATCACGTACATTTTATTAAGCTCATCCAGCAGCACTGCCCGCATGGTTCTCATTTGAAACGCTGTCCCGGCAGTACCCAGTACCAGCACTGGGATCCAGATATGTTTCAGCATGTCGACAAACTTGGCAAAACTCCAGGGGAGACCTTCAAATTCCGGGGAAAAAATTCCGCCAACACTTATACCAAACCAGAGATGTCCCAGATATATTAAAATTAAGGCAAATACAAACTGAGGCATTGCCAAACCTATATATCCTGATATTGTTGTTATATGATCGCCTATTGAGTATTGGCGCACCGCTGAATAGATTCCCATGGGAACTGCTATCATGTAAGTGAAAAAAAGGGTTGTAAAAGCGAGAATCAGCGTAAGGGGCAAACGTTCGGCAAGCACATCTTTCACGGGTCTGCGGAATTCCCAGGAAAATCCCATGTCTCCATGTGCCAGGGCTCCCATCCATTTGAAATATTGTATATAAACGGGTCTGTCCAAACCGAGGTTTGTGCGCATTACCGCTAATTCTTCCGGTGTAATAATGGCACCGCCCTGTATTTTTTTCCCGGCATAAGAGTCGACAAAATCACCGGGGGGAAGCTCAATCAATACAAAAGCAACTACAGATATCAACGCAAGGGTTACAATTGTCGCTAACATCCTCCTCAGCAACAAATAAAGCATTTAGTTTTTCTCCTGACTTAGGGATTCCTTCCGGCAGTTTTTGTAAAACCTGCCGGAAGGAAAACAATTTCAACTCTAATTACCCTTTATCCTATTTTTTGAAAAACCATTGATCTGCCCTAAAAGGATAAGCATATCCATAGTAGGTGTTATCAATTGTGAAATTTGGAATATTTGCAAGATTGTTTGAGACAGCATTGGGGAGAGGCACCTTCCCTAAAGTCCCTATAATTACCAGGTTTTCAAGATTGATCTTGACCATCTCTCGTCCCAGTTCCAAATATCTGGCACTGCCCGGCGCTACGGTTTTCCACTCAGTGGCTATATCCCGGAGGCGTTGGGCCCAGGCTGGTGGTTTTTCCCCGGATTTTCCATCGGTGTTCCACCAGTCAACCCAAGGTGCACCCATCAAAGGAACAAGCGTAGCATAGGGCGGGGTAAAATATATAGGATTACTAATCATACTGACTTCGTAGGGTACAAACCATTCCATACAGATATCAGAAGTGTTGGCAGCGGCTTTTTCTCTTGACAACTGAGAGGTTATCTCCTTAACCAAGACCTTGACTCCGGCTTTTTTCCAATAATCTGCCACCAGAATGGGAAATTCTGCGGAAATGGCGTACTGCAGGGTATACTCCCAAAGAACGGTCAACGGTTTGCCGTCATACCTTAAGCGCACGCCGTCTTTTCCATATTTCAGTCCCATTTCATCCAAAAGAAGATTTGCTTTTTTAAGATCAAACTGGATCATGTAATTTTTATCTGCCGCAGTCACAAACGGAACGTTTTCAGGCAGAGCCTGCTGAGGAGTGGCTATCCCGAGAAAAAGAATCTCATTGATCTCATCCCTGTTAATGGCCAGGGACATTGCTTTTCGGAATCGAACATCTGAATATATTTTTCTGAGTTCCGGATCTTTATGCGTTTGATTAAAGATAATAACAGGACCTGCCATACCCGGAGGAAGATTAATTGTGTAATTACCTTTTTTTTCGTTCTCCTTTAAAATAGGAAAATCATTTAATCCCATGTTCTGGGATTTTTGATCAATATTACCATTCATGATCTCAATTGGCCATAAACCTTTGTTCAGAAAACGCTCATGGTGATAGGTTATATACGGCAACTGATTACCCGCAGTATCCACCTTGAAATAGTAAGGGTTAGCCACAAAGATACGTTTTTGAGAATCAGGCTCTGTTTTAAGAATATGACTTTCCAGTGTGGGCACTTTCAGTCCGTATTTGGTAGCGGTTACAGCATCTTTCCATTTATTAAAGAAGACGGCAAAATAAGAGTTCCAATTGTCAAATCCGGCTTCTTTGGCAATTTTATCTGCGTTGGGATTATAATCAATATGATAATTTTTCAGGAAATGTTTAACAGCATAAGGTGAGTAATAAGAGCCACTCGCACCCAACATATGCAGAAAGCCGGGATAGGGTTTAGCAAATATGAACTTAAAGGTCTGGGTATTAATTTTTTTGATTTTAACGGCTTTACCGGCTATTTTCCAACGGTTAGGAACCTCCTTATGGAGGGTTTTGTTGCGGATAATATCATTGATGTAAAAGACAACATCATCGGCTGTGAAAGCCTCGCCGTCCGACCATTTATGTCCCTTGCGTAAATTGAAAGTGATTTCAGTATAATCTTTATTCCATTTCCATGATTTGGCAACATTAGGAACAATGGTACTCATATCATCACTGATACGCACAAGACTGACCTGCCTCCATGACATCCCTTCAGATGTGCTTGATTCCAAAGCCAGTGCTACGCCTCTTAACTTTCCGCCATATTTACCGATTTTCTCGTACGGCAATACAACCAGCGGTTCTTCCGGCAATCTTTGCTCTACAGGGGAGAGCTTTTTTTGGGCCACCAGTTTGGCAAAAATCGGATTTTCTTGGAAAGAGAGCTTTTTCCCTGTTTGTTTTTCAAAATTTTTCAATTCAAGTTGTTGGGGAAATTCACATTTAATGCTCTGGGGTGTGTTTACTGTTGGACTCTTTCCTGCCCACGAATTTGGCAGGAAAGCCAGTGAAACTAATATGATAAAAAAAAACTGCATTTTAAACAATTGCGAGAAACCCCGCCGAACAATTTCATTCTTCATAATGATATCCTTTGTTAAAATGTAAGCGTGCCAGGAGATTGCTGTTTCATTAGAAAAGTACTAGTTAAGAAAAACCCAATCTCAAAAACCCAATACTTTCTTCTTATATATCAGGGTGTTTATGGATGTCAAACAAGAAGCGGTTTTTTAACAATGTTTTAACAATGTTTTAGATAGATTGTATCTGGACCATTGGGTTTTAATCGGGGATATGTGAGTGCTCATCAGCCTCAAGTATCTTTTTCAAGTTTTCTCCCTCTTCCTTCATGTGCTTTTGGACACTTAAAAGACCTCGCTCAACCTTTTTTTTGGATAGAAAAGCATAGAGCCACATGGTCATCGGGATGCCACGCGCGATAGCTTTTGTCATCTACAAGACCGGAAAGGAACTCAAAGATTTTTTCCGGTGTTGTTCTAATCTCTATTGAATGTTTCAATGTCACGTCTTCCATCATTTTCATATTTCATCACCTTTTTGTTTTCGTTGAATTCTCTTGCCAGATGATGTTTTTGTCAGCTTTTTTTTCAAAAAAGACTCAAGTTTTTGCATCTCAGATGAAAAACCATTTTGGATATTATCTGGTATTTTTATTTTTAGAAGCATTAAACTACGTAAAGCTTCTAACCTTAGTCCTTTGCAGCCTGTTTGTATTATCTCAAGCAAAAATGACTTTGCCCACTCATCATGAATACCACTCAAGCATCGAGTTATTTTATATTTCAGGAAATCATTCTTCGGATGTTTCTTGTATAACTCCTGTAGGGATGAAGATGAACACTTTATTTTATCAATGTTTCGAGGAGTTGATGTTCTTCAGCTATATGCTTATATATTAACTGTTTCTTTGATTCAGAAGACAGTATACTGTTCAAAAAGGGATCTAATATTTTTCCTAATATTCCACTAAAACCAGCATCCATTTTCCAGGTAACACGTGTACCATTATCAACAGCATCAAAAGTGAGAGAAAATGAGAGTGGAAAAAAGGTGTGTTTAAAGGATAAGTAACTATCTTTTTTAATGTTCACTAATTTTCCCCAAAATTTAAAATCAATGCTTTTAATTTTTTCACGAATAATAGCTTTTGAAGTCGATGATGTTCATAAAGCTACACAGGAAGTTTTACAGCACGGTGGCACCAAGGTAGGTGAGATAACATCAGCGGAAATTGAGGGTGTAGGGCTATTAACCTTTATCTATCTTACTGATCCAGAAGGCAATATAATTGAAATTTTTTCATATGCTCTTGATGTTTACGTGTGACCTTAAGGTTATGCTTGAAGACCTGGAGGAGGCTTTTCAATATGAAGTATTGAAAATGCTCAAAAAAGAGGGGAAAATAAATGATGCTATTATTGAGAACATGCTTTCCTGGTATCATTCAGGTTTTCATGTATATATCGGTGACAGAATCTATCCGCAAGATACAACTGGTCTTGGGAATCTGGCCAGATACATTGTCAGGGCATGCTTTTCACAGGAAAGAATGATTTATGTTCCAGTAGAAGAATCAACTGATGGTGTTGCCAAAGTGATATATACCTCCAAGGATAGAAAGTCCCGGAAAGTATTTAAGTTTCTGACCTTCAGGTTATGCTCTGGACTGGCTTGCTCAAAATCAGCAGGAATTTGATAACTTTCGATCTTTTCAAACATAATCCAGATTATTTCCTTCTCACCACTTTAATTGCTTTATTTTATTTCAGAAATCTTTTAACACAGCCGGGCACGGGCACAACATGTGCCCGTGCCCGGCTGTGTGCATATTTCAACTTTTGCATATTTTTTATACTTCTCTTGACTAAAAGCAAGTTTCTATCTATTGAAGTATATGCAACGAAAAATATAAAGGGGTAGGCATGTTATCATTGTTTCAAAAAAACCTTAGAGTGAAACTGTTGACGGCATTGATTTTGATTCTTTTTGTATCTTTTGCCGGTTTGTTATTTTTCATCGTTAACAAGCAAAAATCCCTGCTCAATTCCATGAGCACAGAGGTTGCAGAGGGGCTTACCGAAACCGGGTCCAAAGCCAGAGGGGATTTTGACCGTATGAAATCGCAGACAGAAGTTCTCCTGGAAAAAATGAAAAATAAAACATCTGCAGACCTGTCCCGGGCAACCGAGAAAGCCCTGGCTGATGAAGAAGTGCGGATCAGGGAAACCATGGAAAAACTTCTTGTAAAAAATGGAGAATCCCTGGCAGCTCTTCTCAACAGCGCAGCTCCTCCCCTGATCATGGCAAAATCCTTTGCAAGGCTTATCAAATACTCCAGAGCAGCCGCGAATACCGATGATATTGTCTATGTTCTGTTTCTGGACATTGATGGCCAGCCTCTTCCAGGCTACCTCAATTTCAATGATGACAGGATCACCGGATATTTAAACAAGCCCGGGGATGAAGAAGATATTAATAAGGTCATTACCTATTCAAAAAAAGACCCTGGAGTTCTGATTGTGGAAAAAACCATCGAGGACTTCGGCGACCCCATCGGTACCACCCTGGTCTGTATCAGCCGGAAGATGGTGGATGATGGGATTGCAGCACTTGCAGACCGGTTCACCATCTTTAAGCAGTCTAATGAAGAAAAAGTAGGAACCACTCTAAAACAGGAGTCCGGTGATGTCCTTTCCGCGATTGGTAAAAATCTTGATAAGGTTGAAAAAAACAATCTCCTATCTATAAAAGGCACCGAAGTCCTGTTGAGCCGGTCCGCGAAAACGGTAAGCTCATCCATTGCAATTATTATTGTGGCAGTAGGGGCTATTTGCTGCGTCTTTATTTTGGTATTGCTGGGGCTTCTGGTTGGGCATTCCGTGATTGTCCCCATCAAAACAATATCAGAGGGCCTCAAAGATACGGCCCGGGGCGAAGGAGATCTGACAAAACGTCTGGCGTCGAAACGAAGCGATGAAATCGGAATCCTTGCCGGGTGGTTTGATGCGTTTCTTGAGCGGCTTAACGCGATAATCATTGATATCCGGGGGAATGCTGAAACCGTAACAACAGCATCGGGCGAGGTTCTGACTATTTCTGAGGACATGAGCAAAGGAGCCGATGAACTATCCCATCGGGCCAGTACTGTGGCCGTAGCAGCAGAGGAGATGAGCGTCAATATGAATTCCATTGCAGCAGCCAGTGAGCAGGCATCCGTCAATGTGGGGGTTGTTGCAAATTCTGCTTCTCAGATGAAAAATACCCTTAATGAAGTGGTCCAAAATTGTGATCAGGCACGTGGCATTGTGGACAGTGCATCGGAACGGATCTCCATCGCCACTGATAAGGTCGAACGTCTTGGCTTGGCAGCCCGTGCGATCAACAAAGTAACCGAGGTGATCACCGAAATTGCCGAACAAACGAACCTTCTGGCATTGAATGCCACCATAGAAGCTGCAAGGGCTGGAGAAGCGGGTAAAGGCTTTGCCGTAGTGGCAAGTGAAATTAAAGACCTGGCTACCCAGACCAGAAAGGCTACCCTGAACATAAAGGAGAAAATTCTTGGAATTCAACATTCCACCGATGAAACCGTAAGTGAAGTCGGAAGCATCTCCCATGTTATTGCCGATGTAATTGAGATTGTAACAACCATTTCTTGCGCAATAGAAGAACAATCTGCATCAGCCGCCCTGGTAGCCGATAATATAGAACAGACCTCCAAAGGCATTGACGAAGTCAACAATAACGTGACCCAGAGCTCCCAGGTGTCGTCCGAGATCGCAAAAGATATAATCGAGGTTAATACCGAAGCAAAGAAGATGAACGAGCGCAGTACCAGAATGAATGGAAAAGCCCGGGATCTTTCTGATCTATCCGGTGCTTTAAGAGATCTGATCAGTGTTTTCAAAGTCTCGGATGATACAAAGGCAAATATCCAGATTTAAACAATCTCATTGACACTTATTCCTAATTAGATATCAGTGTCTGACCGAAAATTAATAAAAGCCTATTATTGGGGGCATCACACCTCTTGAAATGATCTGAAATTTTCAGCAAACTTGAAATATCGATTGATTTCTACTTCATATTCTGTTAGTATAACATACTAAAATTAAAGGATATTTAAAAGATTATGAGTAATTTGATTGCCAATCTAAATTTAGAAAGCAAGTAAAACTTCGAGGTTGTTTTGCGTAAAATATTTGACCCCCAATTGTCCTTCGGCCAGACTCCAATCGATCAGATTAAGATTGATATGTCCCACCGATATCAATTTGTTATTTGATGTCGTTCGGAAGATGATTCAACTGGCAGCCCTGATCAGCCAGCCCCAAGGGCGAACTTTATGGCGGCAATATGAATACAATATTCGATCTTTTAAAAAACTTTTTCGTCGTGCCCAACAATTAAAACGCTCCACCTCAAAAGATAAACAGAAGAAAGCCATCAGGGAAGAGTTGATCATTAATGCTCACAAAATCTATGTTGAAGCTGCCCAAGGGTATTAACATGGTAATGATAAAGGGCAGCATTCACCACAACGAAAGCAATCTCGGATTAACTTGACAAAAAGCATCCTATTGTCCCCTTTTACTCCCTATAACACCCCATCAATGCCGCATTCGAATAAATAAATGTCGTATATGCCCCTTTTCAAAAAAAAATACAAGAATTATGGTAGATGGGTCTGAGAAAAAAACACCTTGAATCAAGAAAGGAGAAAAAAATGGCACAGTCAAAACAATCGACAACAAAAGATATGCTTCAAGAGACAATTTTTTGTGATTTTAATAATCCGGCTATTCAGAAACTGGCCGAAGACCTTGCAGGAGATGAAAGAAATTCCAAAAAAATAACGCAAACCGTGTTTAAATATGTCCGGGACAATATCCGCTTCGGTTTTGATATCGTACAGGTAAAAGCCTCCGATACATTAAAAAAAGGGTATGGGTCCTGTTGGAATAAGACGATCCTTATGCTAGCACTTTTAAGGTATAATAAAATCCCTTCCCGGGTTGCCTACAATCCGGTAAAAAGAGAATTCATGAAACCGGCAATGGGAGATGCCTATTTGAATATGCCTGAATCCATTAATCACTGTTTCCCTCAGGTATCCCTTGATGATCAGTGGATCGCTGTAGATCCTACTCTCGACCAAAAAACCTATGATAAGCTGTTTGTTCCCTTTAATGTGAATTGGGGAATTGATTGGAACGGGACGAGCGACTGTGAGTTGTATACCGAAAATATTTGCGGACCTGTCGGTTTTTTTGAAAATATTGACAAAGCATTTCAATCGGATGTGGGCAATATGATGCCGCCTGCATCCCAAGCCGCCCAATACTTTGATCCGCCAAACGATGCTATGTGGAAAGCGGTTGATGCATAAAAAAGCTGAGCATCTATCGATTTTATTCTAACATGCTAAAAAGCTTTCCAACGAATTGTTTGAAATAGCCCTTTCACGATTGCATATACCTTGACAGTCCGGTATACGTTTAGAAGAAAAGTCATATAATGGGTCTATATCGTCATTTTGTGGAGGCACTGTGAAAACAGTAACTATTCTTGCTTTAAATAATGCTATTTCGTCGTCTGTCATGGGAACCATGGATATATTCAGTCAGGCAGGCATTACCTATAACTTCATTATGGGGGTTGATCCTGAGCCGTATTTTAATGTCAAAATCGCCACCCAGGATGGCAACCCTGTTAAGTGTTTTAACGATGCCCAGATACATCCTCACTGCTCTGCCAAAGAAGTGGTGTCAACGGATCTGATCATTATTTCAGCTTTTTATGATTTTGAAACTCTGGCATCTAACAGGCAATTAATTGACTGGCTGAAGGATCATTACAGCAGGGGAACAACCATCGGCAGTATCTGTCTCGGCACTTTTTTCCTTGCCGAGACTGGGCTGCTTGACGGTAAAACGGCAACAACCCACTGGGGGTTTGCCAAGGAATTTAGAAAAAAATATCCACAGGTCAAGCTCAAGCATCAACGAATGATTACTGATGAGGGCGATCTTTTGTGTTCCGGTGCATGTAATTCCTATATTGATCTTTCGGTATATTTGATTGAAAGATATTGTGGCAGGAAAGTTGCCGTTGAATGTTCCAAAACCATGATTCATGATTTCGCCCGCTCTTCCCAGACGCCCTATACCGTGTTCCGATCCAAAAAGGACCATAACGATACCCAGATCCTATCTGTCCAGGAAACGATAGAAGATAATTTTTCCGACGGCTTTAATCCGGACATAATAGCCAAAGAAAACGGAATGAGCCGGCGTACATTTGAGCGCAGGTTTAAAAC
>NZ_JAIOSW010000027.1 GCF_021107415.1 Desulfobacula sp. | reverse complement strand
TAGATTTTTTTACCTATGCATTTTTAATACTGGGAATATTTATTGTTGGATTTCCCATAATTTACAGCCTGATTGCGGCAACCCTGCCGTTGGAAGACGTATCAAAAGTCCCCATGCCGCTCATTCCGGGTGACCAGTTTCTGGTCAATATGAAAGAAGCCTGGTCAAGGGGAGATCTGGGGACTCAGATCGTAAATTCCTTTATTATGGCCTCGGGTATCACTGTGGGAAAAATTGCCGTATCCATGATCGGTGCCTTTTCCATTGTTTACTTTGATTATAAATTCAGGGTTGTGGCGTTTGCATCGGTTTTCTGTACATTGATGCTCCCTGTGGAAGTCAGAATTCTTCCCACCTATGAAATGGCTGCCAATGTTCTCAGCCCGCTTCAAGCCCTATGGGATTTTTTGCATCTGGACAGCCTTATGTCATGGTTCAGCGGTCATGATATCAGTGTTACTCTCAACTGGTGTCTGCTTGACAGTTATACCGGACTCATCCTTCCCCTGGTTGCCTCGGCAACCTGTACTTTTTTGTTCCGGCAGTTTTTTTTGACCATTCCCGAAGAACTTTGTGAGGCGGCAAAAATTGACGGGGCTTCTCCAATGATGTTTTTTAGAAAAATTCTTTTCCCGCTGTCCAAGACAAATATTGCCGCCCTTGTGGTCATCGAGTTTGTATATGGCTATAATCAATATCTATGGCCCCTGCTGGTGACGACCAATCCTAAAATGACAACTGCTGTCATCGGTCTTCAGAACCTTATCCCCCAGGCAGATGATCTGCCGGAGTGGAATATTGCCCTTGGTGCGGCTGTCCTTGTTATGCTGCCCCCTATTCTGGTCGTGCTGTTCATGCAAAGATGGTTTGTAAAAGGCCTGATTGAGAAAGAAAAATAGTACAGTTCATACATTTGCCGTTATCTTTACAGGAAAATAAAATGGTGATGAAGTCAATAAAAGATTTTCCACGGGAAAAAAGATCTGCCATCACTTATCTGCTCACAGATATTGATGATACCATAACCTGTGAAGGCAGAATTCCGGCATGTGCTTTCCAGGCCATGGAAGATCTTGACAAAGCCGGCATAAAAGTAATCCCCATCACGGGCAGACCTGCAGGATGGTGCGATCATATCGCCAGAATGTGGCCGGTTAACGGAATTGTCGGTGAAAATGGCGCGTTTTACTTTGTGTATGATAGCCATGAAAAAAAAATGATCCGTCGGTATTTTAAAACAGATCAGGAACGGGAACAGGATCAAACAAAACTGGCTGTTATAAAACACAAGATCCTGCAATCAATCCCGGGATGTGTGGTCTCGGCTGATCAACCGTACAGGGAAGCTGATCTTGCCATTGATTTTGCCGAAGATGTTCCGCATCTTTCCCAAACTGATATTAATAAAATCGTTGATATATTTGAACAATACAATGCAACTGCAAAAATCAGTTCTATTCATGTGAATGGCTGGTTTGGGTCATATGACAAGCTTTCCATGACTAAAATAATGTTCAAGGAAGTATTTAAAACAGATCTGGACGTAATAAAGGAAAAGGTTATCTTTGTCGGGGACTCTCCCAATGATGAGCCCATGTTTGAATATTTTCCCAACTCTGTCGGTGTCGCCAATGTTCTTGCATTTCAGGACAGGCTTGCATTCAAACCTGCCTGGATAACAAAGGGAAAAGGTGGTATCGGCTTTGCACAGCTGGCACAGGTCATTGTCCCGTGATTTGTTTAGTGTCCGACCGAAATCGCTGATTTTTGATTTAAAGGCTGGTCATTAAAAGGATAAACCCTAAACAAGCCACCAATAAGCCTGCCGTGGCTTCAATCATATATTCAAGTCTTGTTAAAATTCTGCTGTGATTGGAGGCCAAAGAGAGAACAGCAGCTTTGCCTGACATGCCTGCCATGACAATCAATGTAACGGTTAAAGCCATGCCGAAAGAAATGGTTGTACCCAGTAAAATTCCCAGCCAGGTTAGATCCAGAGATATGGCAAACAACATCACCATGACCACACCGGGACAGGGGATGATACCCACTGCTATTGCTGTTATAAATGGATTGGCAAACAGTTTTGTATGGTTGTCATGATGTACTGTTTTATTTTTGGTCCATTTGTAAATGCTTTTGAAAAATATGATGAGTCCAAGGCAGGTGATCAAAGAATAACTGATGATTTGAGTGATACTTGTCATGGTTTCAAGTGAGGCTGAAATACTTGTCTGCAATAAATATTTTACGATCAGAACAAAGAAAATGCCTGAAAATCCATGGGTTAATGCCACGAGATTGCTGAAAATCAAGCCTTGTAAAACGCTTGGTTTACAAGACAGGATATAGGATAGGGCGACTGCCTTTCCATGTCCGGGGCCGGCCGAATGGATCGCGCCATAAGCAAAGGCTGAGACAATAAGAATAAAAAAGGGTGCCAGGCTTTTTTTTGTTTTAGCCTCACGTATTAAATTGGACATTTTTTCTCTTAACTGCTGTTGCCAGAAAATTATTTTAACAAAGAATTTGCTTTTTATCAGTGGCTTAGGCGCTGCCATGTGCTGGTTTTCAGGTTTTGCTGTAAATGGATTTTGAGTATTCCCAATAGAGACAGGTATAAATATAAATATAAATAAAAAAATTGAAATCTTTTTCATCATTTTAATTTAAAATCCAGAAACAGGGCCCAAGGATTGACCATGTCATAGTATATTAAGGTGGATTTGTCTATTTTTATTTGAGCCTTAACTTCAAATCTGTCATTGTTTTCAATTGCAAAAGGATGTCTCTCTGTAAAATAAACGGCAGAATAGTAATTCGGGTCATAGGAAGCAATGCTGATATGTTTAAAGTTTTTTGCGGCACTGATATGGCAGGGGATGAAAAATTCATAGATCAAATTTCCTTTGTCAATCCTGGCAAAAAAATCAGTCACATATTTCACTTCAAAAGGAGTGTTGTCAATTTTTACATAAATAAAATAATTAAACTCGGCAATATAGGAAAATGCTTTTCCCTTGATAGATGCCACCTCTGTTTTTTCAAGAATTCCATTTCTATTCAGGTCATGATCATCGCAGATCATGCTGGAAAACATTTCATCAAATTTCCAGTATACATTAAAGCCTGCCATCCCTTTTTCATCAAACACGATTTTCAGATTCTGGGCAATAAAAACATGGGGATGTGCCCAGGTAAGTTTAACCGGGATAAACAGCAGGCAGGAGATGAGAAAAACAGATTTAATAATCATATGTTTCATATATTTTGCACCAGTATTTTTTATAGCACTCGTATTTTTTGACCCCTTATATAGTATGGGTAATATAAAATTGAAATAGAAAAAAAGAGGATCTCTTTCTTGACATTAGATTATTATATCTTTGTATTACTGTGTAACGAGTTTATAACACATTAACGGTTTGGTAACTATTTATGCTGGAACAATTCGGCCGGGAAATTAAAAAAGAAAGGGAACGCTTTAAATTGTCCCTGGCACAGTTTGGCTCCCTGGTGGGAGCTCCTGCTGTCTCTGTAAAAAGATGGGAACAGGGAGTAAAGCCCCAGGAGCGCTTTGTATTTCAGATTGTTCTTGTTCTGGGACTGATCAATGACCCGGATGAGATTTTTTTTGACCTTGGCCGACAGGGTATTGTACTTGATGAAAAGCACTGGGAAGGTTTTGCAAGTCTGGTTAAAGCGGCCAAAAAGAGTCTGGCGGCGGCAAAAGAGACGGGTCTGCCTGAACCGGATGTGGCTGGAGCACTTGTGGCAGGAATTTTCGGGCTTCTCAGCCTGATTGCCACGGCATTTGCAACAAAAAACATGCTTGGCGCAAAGGCATGTTCCTCTTTTGCAACCCGCATTGCCCAATTTTTAAAATAGATGGCGGGAACAGGGAAACTTGGTTTCAAAGGGAGTTTTAATGACTGAAATAAAACTCAGGCAGGATGATGATGATCTTCTGCCTTTGATCAGAAAATGCACCAATGATGAGTTGGACAACATAGTGGGATATATCACACAAAAGGGTGGGGTGTCATGCCGGCTTAAACATATAAAATCATATAAAACCCATTATCCGGATCATTTGCAATATGTGGATGAAATAGCCGCAGAGATTCAGAAATTTGGCGGAAATACCATTCTTAATATTATGCGAAAAGGTAAGGGTGTGGGAATAAATTCCGTGATTCTGCTTCTGGCCTCCCTTGGGTATCTGCCGCCGGTTATCTCAGCAGTGCTGCACAATATGAGTACCATTGGGATATTGGGCTATGCAGCAGTAAAAAACAATAGAGAACCTGATTAACAATTTGTTGGGCAGCACAATAATAGTAATAATATTGAAGGGCATAAAGTGAACTCAGTTCAAAGACTATCCCTGGAAGATAGATCTCTTTTAAAAGCATCCAGGGACCGGCCTTATAAACTCTTCCCATTTCCAGAATCCTTTTGTCCACAGCTTCGATCCCCTCAATTGTATTTACATAAATAATGGGGATGATTAAAAGCGCTGTGACAAAAATAGTCTGCACACTTCCCATGCCAAACCAGATCATGCTCACCACAACAAGAACAACAGGGGGCATTGTCATAAGAGACCAGCGGAAAGGCTCAAACAGCCATCTCATTTTTTTATTGAGACCTGCCATCAGTCCGAGTACAAACCCGATAAGGCTGCCAAACAAGAGAGCCAGCCCAAATCTTTCAATGGTAATACTGACATTTTTCCAGAAATCAATAGTCTGAACCATTTGAATCAGACTGAAAAAAGTATCTGCGGGAGAGGCTATGATAATCTCGTGGAAAATAATGGATAGTGTCTGCCATCCTGCGACAAACAGCCCCACACCCATAAGACCATATCTGATTTTAGTATTCAAAAATAGTATACTTTAATGCCCTTTCAAAGGCAGCGGCATTAACTCCTTTGACATGATTTGCCGCTAAAAGAGCCGCCTCTTTAGGGTTTTTCACAGACCATTTTACGCCGGCGTCATATGCTTTTAGAAAGGCATTAACCAGCTTTGGTTGTTTCAAGACATTGGGGAGTGCAACAACCCCTGCGTTTGGGAATCTCGGGCTGCCGCCTGTTGCCACATGGGCATGGCAAGGGGTGAGAAAGGAGTTGTAAGTATAACTTTATCCATTTTTTCAGCTGCAAAACCAGAGCCGGGCACCAGAAAAAGTATAATCACAACCATAAAACTCAAACTCAAAAATCTTTTACTTCTCATCATTTACCTTTTCTCCTTTGAAAATCGTTTACCGGGCCAACGCCACAGCCCATTTTTTCAAAATATCCGGGTACTCAAGCACACTTGAATCCACATAAGCGGGCAGGGCATATACGGCCATATTCCGGATAGCTTTTACCTGGGCAAAGGCTGGATTGGCGGTCAGATAGTCGGCAAATGCCCTTTGAACGGCCAGGGCATCCCCGGTCATGACGATGACGTCGGGATTCGCCTTGATCACCGGGTCCAGAACCATTCCATTTTTTTTCTTGCGTACCGGATAATGGCCCTTATTTGCTTTGCCGTCAGCCGGCTTGAAGCTGTCCCCCACATTGAGGCATCCCAGCGGGTCCAGCAGGAAGTGGTCCGCGTATCCGTAGGGAGCCTCAACCCGCAGGGTCGATTTCCCGGTGGAGGGCTGGTAGGTTCCGCTGAAAATGATCACCTTTTTACCCAATTTTTCTTTCGGCAGTTTCGCTTTCACCCTGGCCAATTTCTTTTTATATTTTTCAATAACCTTGTCTGCTTTGGATTCCCGATCCAGCAGTTTGGCGGTTTGGCGCACCGCCGACTCAAGACCCTGGGAAAAATCCACGTATTCAATTTTTACGTCCATACCCGCCATAATGACAGCGATATTTTCCAGTTTTATTTTGGGCTTGTAAAGGCAGAAAACATCGCTTTTTTCCACAATCACCCGTTTGATTCCGCGTTGAGTCAGTGCATTGGGAATGGTTTCCTTTTTCTTGACAATGGTACAATTCGGACATCCCAGTATCTGGCTGACGGTCTTGAGCTGTTTGGCCATGGACCATAGGGAGCCGCGTACCGACATGGCCTCCGGAAGCACGCCAAGGTTATATGCAATATCCACCACCCGGTCTCCGATGATGATGACTTTGATTTTTTCGGGGGGCGGTGATTTCATTCCCGCTTTGGCTTCTCCGGGCTGAAAAGCCATGGCAAAGATAGTAAGCATAACCGCCGCCAATATCATTGATTTTGAAAAATTGTTTTGTTTTGCTGCATTTGTTTTCATTATAATTTTTTCCGTTCATTATCAACCTGGAACACCAGGGTGGCGGTGAGTTTCATCTGTTTGTATGTCTGTCTTTCTTCTTCCGGTGCCGGCACTTTGACAAAGTAACGGATAAACCACCGGCCGGGATTTGGGATGGGGATGGTGATCCGGCTGCCGTTAACCTGGGTTTTGGGGTGGAACATATTTTCAGCAATAGTAGAGAAGCCGTTGTACGTTGCATCCCAGGTGCCTTGCCCCGTGAAAAGTTTGCCGTTCTGATAGACATTTAGTTCCAGGTTTTCGCCGGGCTTGAGTGAAAAGATATCGTTTGCCGGTATAAGTTCCAGGGCGAGACCGGCCTTTTGCGGAGATGTAGCAGAAGGAGTGTCGCACACTACATAGGTTTTGGTGTATTGTTTGGAATAAAGGCTTATATGTATTTTCGCCGCCTTATCCCTGATTTTGTTCATGGGCTTGATGGTATGGCGTTCTCTGCCCTTTTTATCCGTGTATACTGTGTAATAGCCCGGATTTGTTTCAGCCGTGAGCATCCAAGTGCCCGGGGTATCATAATTAATCATATAGGAGTGCAGGCAGGTTTCATCCCTTATGCCTATTTCCCGGACGTCTCCTTTGGGGGAATAAACCTTGATGCTTTTGAGTTTTTTGCTCCGCACACCATCATCCACGGGAATGTGGTGGCCATAGCAGAAAAACATGGGGGATGCTTTGCCTTCATTGACCTTATACCGGCTGGACTGGATAAACAAAGAGTGGGCAAAGCAGGCAGGGGCTGTAAATGCAAAAAGCAGGAGAGCCGTGAGAATGCCTTTAATGCAAGCTGCAGCCTGTTGGTCCGGGGTATTATTTTTAATTGTCATTATCATTTTCTTCTTTAAATTTTTTTGGTTGTTTTGTGTATTTTTTAGAAGGATCAGTGTTCGGAATGCTCTGGTTTGAACAACAGCCGTTGCAACTCCCACCGCAGGACGGATTTTCTGAACCAAAGGTTTTTTTATACCGGCGGTACAGATACCAGACAGCCAGTACGACTGCCAGAATAATAATGATGTTTTCCATATGAATTGATCTCCTTTACGTGTAAAAACCTTAGACTTAAACCCTATGGTTCGTCATCCAGGTCAATCATATTAATGGCAATGAGCCCATAAATACCGGTTGTGGCTACCAGGGCGGTTTTCCATAAGCCAGGCGGTTTTTTTCTTCCAAGCATGGTCTTTGAAAAAAAGATACCAAGACAGACAATAAGCCCCAAAAGAGCATATTTGCCTTCACTTTGAACCTGCATGGATAAAAACCCGCTGTTTTTTGTGTCAAAATGAAGGCAAAAGGGGAACAGGGTGTGGTATACTTGTTTTGCAAGGGTTACCCTGGCCCGGGACATGGTATGGGAAAACTTTTTTATGACCATAAAATTCCTGTCCATTGCCACTGCCCTTATCATTGTCTGATCCGAATACACGGCAGTGCAAAACAGGGGATTAAAGATCAGTTTGATGTCCATGCAGTCGGGATCATAATGTTTCAGGGGCAAAGGAATCAGTTTATAGTTATCATAGGACAAAAGGTTGATTTGGTTGGTATGGGTCAACAGCAGGCCATAGTATTGTTTCTGCCTGTTTTCAGATATCTTGATAAACCGGGTTTTCAGATTCGTATCAATGGGGGTTTTAATGATTTCAGGTTTTCCATTTAACCGTTTGACATGGAAGACACAAAATTTGGCATCCACCATGAAAATGCCTTCATCAAAGGGTTTGAGCACAGTAAATTTTCCGTTTACCGATTGAACAGGAAAAATAAAGCCGCAGTCTTTTAAGGCATTGGTAAAAGTCTTTGTCAGGGCTTTATCCTCTCGGTTGGTATCTGTATTGATAAATTCCATGGCAGTTGGGGTCATGCGGAACCTGTCATCTGGAAACACCAGGCGTGCCTGACCCGGGTTGGATTCCAGCAAAGGCCATAAAGGTGTGAAAGGCCGTCGGTCAGTGATGTACCCGGACTTTAATTCCAGGACTCGGCGGTTTTTTTTGATGGTCTGTTTATCAAATTTTTTTCCGTCTATTTCAAGGGGGAGAAGTCCCCAGATTTCCATATTTTTATAAAAAATAAAGGGCAGGTGCTTTTCAAATTCCCTGCGCGAGACATAGGTATTGCCAGCCTTTTGATAGGCAATGCCGGTATGGTGGTCCACAGATGTTGTCAGGGCTTGTTCAGGTACAGTTCCCGTGAATTTTTCCTTTAAGATAAAGTCCCGGCTGACAGGACTGTAGAACAAATGGGTTTTTTTAATTTGTTTGAAAAAGATTTTTTCATAGAGTATGGGCAGGTAAATAGCGGATACCAGGATCACCAGCAGGGTAAAGCAAAGACAGGCACATTTTTTCATTATACAGTCCTCCTGTACCGGAATCGATAGGCCGGAAGCAATACAGACAATACCATGAGTAAAAGGGGTAAGATCAGCCAGGGGAGAGCCGGGCCATAGCTGCCGGGATTCGGGTTATGAAGAAACAGGCCTGCCACACCTGCGGCAACTGCCATGTTGAATACCTTAAGGCGGAAATTGGGTTCCAGAAGGGCCAGGGTACCGCCAAGATAGGCAGCAACCCCTGCCATGGTCCAGGGCAGGGCCGTTACAAGGCTTGTCATTACGGCTTCTTTTGGAAAGTATTGGGCCGTGATCACCCACAAGGCCGTAAGATCCAGCAGGGCCACTGTCCCATAAGCCGTCAGCCCTACCAAAACATGGGCAAGGATCAGTATGTGGGGGGAAATCGGAAGATGCAGCGAGAGTCTGAGCCTTTCTCCCCACATTTCAGGCAAATATTGGAAACAGGCAATAAGGATGCCTGAAAGCAAGGGGATATATTTCAAGTCTTTAAAATGAATCTGCCCCAGATGGAGCACCCGATACCAGACCACTTCAGGGTGGTCCAGGATAAATAAGTTCCGGGTGGTAATGAATATATAGGCTGTGAGAGCCAGGTTCATAAGAAGAATTATCAGCCACAACCAGCGGATTTTAAAAAATTCCTTAAAAAAAATTGCTTTTAACATCTTAATATCTTCCTGTGTATCCGATAAATGCATCCTCAAGACTCATTGGCACTTCTTTCAGGTCATTTGGATCATTCAGGGCAAGACCCTGTTTTTGGACTGCGTCCCGGACTTCGTTTTTTTCGGCGAAACTGAAAAAGTCCCAGTAATCGGCATGCTCTTCAATGTTTTTAATCAGGTTTTCAGGTAATGGATTGAATTGAGAACCAAATTGAGGCCTGAACAGGCGGTTTTGATTTTTTTTGTCCCTGAGCACCCTGTAACAACGGAACCTGCTCGTAAATTTTGTCAGGGATGTGGTCAGTAGGCCTCCGCCTTGTTCCAGAAAAATCACTTCATCCACAAAGTCTTCCATATCCTGAATCACATGAGAAGTAAGAAACACGGTTCGGTTCCTTCCCTTGTTGAGAAATTCTCGCATGTCATCTAAAAACAGGCGCCGGTACCCGGCATCCAGGCCGATGGAATAGTCGTCCAGCAGGAGCAGTTCCGGCTGCTGGGCCATGATCAGACCTAAGACCACCTGGGAGCGCTGACCGCAGGACATATTTTTTATCAGGTGGTCATGGTCGAGCCTAAGCTTGTTCACCAGTTGATAGTAAATGTCCCTGTCCCAGGCTGGATAAAAGGGGGCATAAAATTTTTCAATCTGTTTAATGGACATGAATTCGTAGGATAGATGACCTTCAAACAAAAGACCGATGCGGGTCCTTGCATCAGGGGAAAGGTTATGGGAATCCTCCCCAAACACCCGGCATTTTCCTGCACCAGGACGTAAAAAACCCATGAGAATCTTGATCAGGGTGGTCTTGCCCACTCCGTTTTTTCCCAGAAGACCATAGATTTTCCCGGGGGGTATGGTAAAGTTCAAGTCTTCGTATATGGTCTGTTTCCCATATTGATGGCTCAGATGTTCAACCTCAATAACAGGTGTCATGGCATTGTTTTTCCCTGTAAAATATTTTAAAAAACGCCGGACCCTGTTTGATGGATAGCATGAGCCATGGGAGACATTGTATTCTTCAATCAGAATCCGGCATAGTCAGTCTGCACAGAATGTACAAACTTACGGGGGAGGGTTATTTCATATCAATGGCCTTGATCCAGATAACAGCATCCCTGGAGCATTTTTTGCCCTTGTGGGTATAGTCGGGGTCCAGATCCAGTGCTGCAAATCCCCACCATCCTGCCTTGGGAATGCCAAAGGTGAACACACCGTTTTTGTTGGCAAAAATGGTCTGGAGGATAAATGCATCCTGGGGCGCAGTTGCCCTGGCTTCTTTGGCAAAGGCTTTTTTGTTCAGCAGGGGCTTGTGGTTCAGGTATTCGATTTCAATTTCAGCGTTGGCAACAGGTTTGCCGTTGAGAAGTACTTGACCCTGGAAGACATTGCCGGTCCATCGGTCATAGGGTTTTGCCAAAGGAACGATTTCCGTGGGAATCCCCACCGGCTCCATCCATGCACCAGGCTCTCCACCTACATTGATGATGACCTTGGTGTTCTGTTTGATATAAAAAGATTCATTCGCTTCCCAGTAGGGATCGGGAACCAGGCAGAAAATATGGTCTCCGCCACGGGCGGAATAGGTGGTTTCCCAGGCGTTGCCTGAGTTTGTCAGGCTGGTCCAGGTAATGGGTTTCAAGGTGTCCAGAAGATCGATTTTCTTGGGTGCATTTTCACCCCTGGAACGGACCACAAAAAACTGCTCGGGTTTTCCCATATCCATGGTATGACCGGCTTCAAAAGGATGGGTAAATACCAGTGCCAGAGGTATTTTACCGCCTTTATTCAAGGCTGCATCCGGAGTGTAAATCATTTGAAAATGGGCAGATGCGGGAATACTCATTGCCAGAATCGCCAGGCTTGCCAACATAAGATACAATTTTTTCATTTAAAAATTCTCCTTTAATATTTATTGTCTTTCTTTAATTATATTTACCGGCAGGGCATGACTTGCCGGACTTCATATCACTCTGTGATTTCCTTGCCGTCCACTTCAATCTCATGGCCTTCACCGGCATCAAATATCACTTTGTAATCCTTAGCAGGTTTGTCAAAGGTATATTCGCTGTCTTCATCCATTTTACCTTTGATTAGTATCTTGCCGCTTTTATCCTCCACCCTCATTTCAACTCCAGAAGCCGAAGAACCGTCTGAAAATCCGCCTTCGCAGGTAATGGTGCCGTCTGCATTGTCATAGCAGGAACATAAGGGTGTGTGGGCATAACAGATTCCTGCCGGAAAAAATCCAAGGGCCAAAAATCCAAGGGCCAGAAATCCAATGATCGGTATGCCGGTGAAAAGCATTTTTTTGTTAAACATTTAAATTCTCCTTTTTTATACATATTCTGATTTTGGTTTAATAAATCCCATTATGATTGTCAGGAACAGTGCCAGCACATAGAATGCGATCATGGCCTGAAGTCCTGTAAGTCCCAGGGCGCTTCCGCCCGTGAAGATCAATGTTGCCGCAATGATGCCCAGAATCATGGGGTATATCATGGCAAACATCATCCATTTTACAGAGCCTGACTGTAATTTAACGGCAATGGAGGTGGCAAGGCAGGGCGGATATAATACCATGAACATTATCAGGGCCAGGGCATGCAGGGGAGTAAAACCTTTTTCTCCCCGGGCCATGCGGCTTTCTAAGGATTCACCTGCCTCATCCTGTTCATATAAGGCACCCAGGGTGGCAACGGAACTTTCCTTGGCTGCAAATGCGGAAAGCAAGGCTACATTGACCCGCCAGTTAAAACCGGCATATTGGGTTATCGGCTCCATGGCTTTTCCCATGCTGCCTAAAAAGCTTTTATCAATACGTTCCTTACGCATTTCCCGTAAAAGTATTTTTCTGGCCTTGAAAAGTTTTTTAAAGGCTTTGTTTACTTTTCTGGCAACTTTGTCCTTGCCGGGTTGGGCAATTTTGTAAAAAACAGGGTTCCTGGATTTGAATTTTTCTTTCAATGCCTTACTGGCTTCAGGACCCTTGACCAGCATTTTTTTATTTTTAAAATTCTCCCAGTAAAGAACCATGGCCATGAGGTTTTCTCCTTCTAAAGTCTGTTCATAGGGAGTGCCTGCAATCTTTTTTTGGAAGGATGCAATGGCTTTGTCTTTTTGGATATTATAATGTTCGGTTCTTTCGTTGCTGATGCCGGGGAACTGTAGAAGTATAAAAATGACCACGGCCAGAGCCACAACAATGGTGGTAATCTTTCTGATAAACATCCAGACCCTTTCTATGGCGCGTCCTAGAACACCGCGAATGGTAGGCAGATGGTAAGGAGGCATTTCCATGACAAAGGGTGCGGTTTCTTTGTCCTTTAAAACCGTCAGGGTCAAAATTTTTGACACGGGCAGCACCATCAACAGACTGATGGTGGAGATAAAAAACATGGTCAATCCCTTGTACTGGGCAAAATAAATATTGATCAGCAGTACATACAGGGGGATTTTGGCCAGGCAGTTGAGCATGGGAATGATCAAAATAGTGGCCAGACGGGAGCGTTCATCGGGTATGCCCTTGCAGGACATGACACCGGGAACCGCACATCCCCCGACATAAATACCTCCCAGCACCATGGGCAGGGTGGACTGGCCGTGGAGGCCGAAACGGTTGAACAGCCGGTCCATGATAAAGGCCATGCGGGGCATGTATCCACTGTCTTCCAGGATGGCAATAAGCCCGAAAAGGATAAAAAAGATAGGGATATAATTCAGCAGGGCATTGACCGAGTCCACTATCCACAGGGTAAAGGCCCTGATCAGGGGTATATCTATAAATCCGGGATCAGGCATGATCCCCGCCGTGATATTCCGCAGCTTGGCCAGAAAGGGCCAGGTGTAATTAGTCAGGTTATAGCCCTGAACAATGGATAGATAATACAAAAGCCAGATCATCCCTACCATGATAACCGGTCCTAAAAATTTATGGCAGACCAGGTTATCAATTCTGTCTGAAAGGGGTCTCCCGGATTTAGCAGAACGGGTCAGACAGGGCCTGCACACACCTTCTGCTGCCACATACCGGCATTGGGCAACATACATATCAGTTTTTTCATCAAAGGCTGCATCGAATTTGTCTCTGAGAATCTCAATTTTGGTCAGAATTTGGTCTGGATGCGATGCTTTTTTTCGGATCAGCTTCTGGATGGCCTCATCTCCTTCCATGAGCTTAATGGCCATCCAGCGCAAGGGATAGGTTTCCACAAGATTTGTTTCAGATGTGAGCAGATCCTGAAC
>NZ_JAIOSW010000467.1 GCF_021107415.1 Desulfobacula sp. | reverse complement strand
GCAAAGCCTATTACACTTCTTATCTCAGAGCCTGAAACATTTGAAAAATGCCTTACCATGTGTGATACCCTGATTGGTGAAAAAGCAACACAAACTTCCATCATTCCTTATTTTAATCCCATCACTCCGCTCATACTGAATGCAGAAACATCAATAAAAATGGAACAAACTGTCAAAAGAGGGATGCCGTTTATTTTTTCAAATTACGGTATGTCAGGAGCAACCTGCCCCATTACCCCGGGTGGGACCCTTGCTCTGTTAACGGCAGAGCTATTGGCCGGGCTTGTCTATGGCCAGTTATTAAAAGAAGGAACCCCGGTTATTTTAGGCAGCCTGCCTGCAGCCTTTGATATGAAAAAAATGCAGAGTTACTACACGCCCCAAAGCATGTTGATCAATCTTGCCTGCGGGGAAATGATGAACCATTATAAGGTCCCCCACTGCGGTACTTCAGGGGGATGGATGGGAAGAGGGCCGGATCTGATGGCAGGTTCCATGCTCTGGCAGAATCATCTGACAAGTATTCTGGGCAGCCCTGATCTGGTTCCATTTGTTGGAAATAATTTTGATTCCCTGGCATTTTCACCGGCAACAGTGGTATATGCCGCAGAAATCATCCGGCTGGCCAGGGATTTTAATAAAGGATTTTCTCTTGATCCCGATGAAGTCAGCCTTGATGAAATTATTACTCTCGGCCCCGGCGCGAGCTATCTTACTTCAAATCTGACCATGAAAAAATTCAGGGAACCTTTAACAAAAAGTAAAATATGGCCGTTTATTCCTTTGGAAAAATGGCAGGAACAAGGGGAGCCAAAAGTTGGCAAGGAACTAAGAGAGTATACCCATGCTCTGATTGAAGAGCTGCCTGTCATCGATAACCATGATTTTATATTAGACTCAGGGGAGGAATTCATTAACTCTATATCCTGAAAAAACATGACTATTAAAAAGTATTTTAGTAATTTTCATAACTGTCCGGCCACTCTTTTAATCCACCGGATGAATGTGAAAAATAAATTTGAATATAACTTTTAACATCTGGAGGAAAAAGATGAAGAAATTTGGCACACTGTTTACATGTATATTTATGGCGTTATTTATATTTTTGCCGCCCGCATTTGCAAAGGACAAAAACGAACTTAAGATTGCCAGATGGGATGACATCAACACATTTGATCCGGGATGGCTGACAAGCGGGGATCGCGAACTGACTATTATGAGATGTATCTATAACGGTCTTGTCAAATATAAGGAAGGATCCTGGGAGGTTGTACCCGACCTTGCAGAATCATGGGAGGTTTCCGATGATGGAAAAGAGGTTATTTTTCATCTCAGAAAAGGAGTAAAATTCCAAAAAGGTTACGGTGAAATGACAGCCGAGGATGTTAAATTTTCCTTTGAACGTATTATAGCCCCGGACAGCACATCCTCTGAAAAAGGAAACTGGGGTTCCCTTGATGGTGTGGAAGTTGTGGATCAATATACGGCTAAACTGATCTTCAAAGATAGAATGGTACAATTGTTCACCTCAACCCTGCCTTCCAATTCCGGTTTTATCGTTTCAAAAAAAGCCGCTCAGGAAATGGGCAGGGAAAAATTCAGTTTTAATCCAATTGGAACAGGTCCTTATGAACTGGATCAATGGGAACCCAAAAAACATGTAAAACTCAAAGCCTTTGATGGGTATTGGGGAACCAAACCTGCCATAAAAAGGGTTAAATTTATACCCATTGTAGAAGATGCCACATGTGAGATGGCACTGAAAACAAAAGAGATTGATATTGGACGGGTGGCCCTAATCAATGCTGCCATTTACAAAAAGAAATCTAAATTGAACCTGGTGGTGAAACCTTCTTTAAAACACTGGTGGGTGGGATTTACCGTAAACAAAGCCCCTTTTGACAACCAGAAACTAAGAGAGGCCTGCAGATATGCTATTGATGTGGATAAAATTTTAACAGCGGCCTTCTTTGATATTGCTCCCAGAGCCAACACCATTCTTCCTCCGGGATTACTGGGTCATTGGAAAGATGCCCCTGTGTATAAAGTTGATTTAAAAAAAGCCAAACAATTGCTCAAAGAAGGTGGAAAACCTGACGGGTTTAAAGCCAATCTCTATATCTGGCCTGACGAGCAGGTAAAAGTTACAGCAGAAGTTATTAAAGCCGACCTTGCTAAAATTGGTGTTGATATTGATATACAGATTAAAGAAACCGGTGCGTTTAACAAGGCAACCACATCCGGTGAACCGGATATGTATCTTTCTTATTTCAATACTACCATTGATCCATCCTATGCATTTTCCTGGTTTGTCAGTGGAGAAGAATGGAACTTAAGCAAATGGAGCAACAAAAAATATGATGCTCTCATCACCAAAGGCATGGTGGAAACAGTTTCTGCAAAAAGGGCCCAAATCTACATAAATGCACAAAAAGAAATGGATAAAGATGCCTTTGCCATATGGCTCACTCACGGAATAAGGATCGTTGCTGCTCAAAAAAACCTGAATTTAGGAAAACTCTATCCAGATGGCCGCCTGGCTCCCTGGGACATCAGCTTTAAATAATTAAGAATTCAGAGTATGTGATCGATATGTAACTTTGATCGCATACTCTTTTTCAAGGGATATTTGAAAATGACAGGCCATTGTAATTTAAGGCCGACAAATTTTTTTCAGGCAATTCCATTAGCTTAAAGGAGGGGCTGGCTATCTTAAAGTATATAATTAAAAGAACACTATGGACCATACCGACTCTGATCGGTGTATTGATTGTTCTATTCAGCCTGACATATTTT
>NZ_JAIOSW010000458.1 GCF_021107415.1 Desulfobacula sp. | reverse complement strand
TCTAAAAGATTTAAGACTGCTATGCTTATGCTCTCAAAGGTCTCAACCGGCTGTTCAAATGACAAACTAACAGAACTCTGACCGGCAAGGTTGTAGACCTCATCAGGGCAGTGTTTTTTAAATACCTGTATAACACTCCGAAAATCGTTCAAAGAAACAGACTCAACCGGCACCTTATCCCGCACCCCCAAATGAATAAGATTTGAAAAAGAGGCCAGAGAAGCATCGCGAGAAGTCCCAACCACCTGATATCCTTTATCCAAAAGAAAATCTGCCAGGTAAGAGCCATCTTGCCCCGTAATACCAATAATCAAAGCTTTCTTGCTCATAATTCTTCCTCAGAAACATGACCGATTACGATTGTTAAATTTGGGTCCAACGGGATGTTTTCCCCATAGTACAAATAACCAATTATCAGTTGGATAATATCTCTTAATCCATAGGCAATCCATTTTAAAATCCAGTTTTTATGAGCACCGGTTCTTTTAGTCCTGGCGCCATTATATATCCCTTTTACTTCCAACCCGGAAAGCTGTACAATATCCTGAATTTTTGATCCGGTTAAAGCAGTGACATGGGTTGCATCACTGTGCTGAAGAAACCTGCCGAATGGGCTTCCACCATTGGGGAATCGTGCAAGAATACTCCCTTTTTTTTCAAGGATTGTTTGAAAAAAATCAAATAAATTCGAAATCTCTTCCAAGGTAAGATGTTCAAGAACATCAAAAAGAAAAATACCATTGTATTTTTTCTTCGACCCGCCAAAGATATCTTTGACATCCCCCAAATAAACATTATGGCCCTGCTCTTTTGCCAGGTCATAAAAATCACGGTTGATCTCAACTCCGGTAATATTGAAACCTGATTTTCGGGTCCATTCCAGAAAAAGCCCTTCCCCAAACCCTATTTCCAGAATATTGTCATTTTTTTTAATACCTGCCCTGGCAGTTTCGATTTCAAAAAACTCAACAGATTCCCGGAAACTGTTATTTCCATACCAGAGTTTACGTTTCTGATAATTTTTAATTAATTTTTTTTTTATATCCTGTACCAAACTCTTTTTCCTATACCGGCGTGTATTCAGGAACCATTTTTGTCAATTGATCAACTATCAGCTTTCTATCCCTGCTCTTTACAAGCTTTTTCAGTACTTCAATATTCTCGGAAAGTTTGTCTATATTGCATTGTCGTGTGTTCAAGACCATGATCTTGTCATGCTTTGTCGGGACAACACCTTCATTGGCCGTCATTAATTCTTCATAGAGTTTCTCACCCGGACGAAGACCTGTATATACAATTTTAATGTCAACCCCTGGCTCAAGCCCTGAAAATCTTATCAGGTCTTTAGCCATATCATCAATTTTAACTGGTTTTCCCATTTCCAGAATAAAAATTTCTCCTCCCTTTCCCATGGCTCCGGACTGAAGAATAAGCTGGCATGCTTCAGGAATAAGCATGAAATATCGAATCATATCCTGGTGGGTTACCGTTACAGGGCCACCCTCTTTAATCTGCTTTTTAAAAAGAGGGATAACACTGCCTACACTTCCGATAACATTACCAAACCGGACTGTGATAAAATTTGTTTTTGACCTGATTTTTAATCGGGTTTCTGACCTGGCGTCCAAATTCTTCTTTTGAACAATCAGTTCGGCAATCCTTTTGCTTGCACCCATAATATTTGTCGGGTTGACAGCCTTATCCGTTGAAACAAGTACAAATTTTTCACATCCATACCTATCGGTGATTTCCACCATGTTAAGGGTACCTGTGATATTGTTCTCCACTGCCTTCCACGGATGTTCCTCAAGCATTGGGACGTGTTTGTAAGCAGCTGCATGAAAAACAATATCGGGATGGAAATCATTAAAAATAGTCTCTACTTCATCCTCATTCTGGATGTCTGCAAGTACAGGTATTATTTCTATATGCCTGAAATCTTTTTTAAGCTGCAAATCAATCTCGTAAAGAGGACTTTCAGCTCTTTCAAGCAGAATAATCTTTTCAGGGGAATACCTGCAGATCTGCCTGCACAGACCGCTTCCGATAGATCCTCCGGCACCGGTAACAAGAACCCGCTTTTTTCTAAGATATCCCCCTATCTTCTCCTGATCAAGATTAACAGGTTTTCTTCCTAAAAGATCCCTGTACTCAACATCCCTGATGGAATTAACGGTTACCCTGCCGTTTATCAGTTCCCCCATGCCTGGAACAATTCTGAACTTAACATCCGCGTGTGTGCATAAATCAACAATATGCCTCATATTCCGGGCACTGGCTGAGGGGATCGCAATGATGACTTCCTTGGCATCTGTCACATCCGTATAGTACTCAATTTCATCAATACTATCTAAAACAGATATACCATGGATTTTTCTTCCTATTTTTGCAGTATCATCATCCAGAAATCCTGAAACATGATACCCAATGATGGGGTTATCCCGAATTTCCCGACAAATTTTTTCTCCACAATTGCCTGCACCAACAATTATAACGCCGGTACTCTCCCTGTGTTTTTTATGAAAAATCTGAAGAATTGCCTTTGTAAAACTTTTCAGGCTCTTTTTATCACTGAATTGGTCAAATAAAAGTCTTGCAGCAAATCTTAAGCCTCCAATAAAAATAAGTGTCAGGCACCAGTCAATAATAAAAACAGATCTCGGGGTACCTTCAAATCTATTCAGATAAAGAACAAGGACAATAGTGCAAAAAACACCGATCGTTGATGCCTTGGTAACATTAACAAGATCATTCAGACTTGTATACCGCCACATTCCTTTATATAAATCAAAAAAGAGAAAACACAGGACCTTGACAATCAAAACATAGGGCAAAATCTCAATAAAGTTTTCAAAGGCCCATTCGGGGATTTGAAAATCAAAACGGATCATATAGGAAAGATAAAAAGAACAGGACAGCAAACCAATGTCTGCTAAAAAAACAATAAAAAAGTTTCTTGATAGCCTTATTTTCATCTATATTACAGCCTTATTTCGAATTATGACAGCAAACAGTGCAAAGAAAAGACCATATACGGCAAAGGACAAAAGTACAAACCCGATACCGGCCGGAATGAGCCGGATAATTGTCAAACAAACCATTACCTGAATAAAACCATATACAAAAGAAACTTTCCAGTGGGTCAGTCCCATCTCATTCACAAGTAATTGATAAAGATGTCTCCTGTGAGGTTTGGTCAGATTCTCTTTTTTGCCCACCCTTACAATCATTGCAGTCAATTCATCAAAATAAAAAAGGAAAAGGAATCCTGACATGCAGATAAAATCAGTAAAATCCATAGCCAAAAGGATTACCATTGATGCAAAAACAAATCCAATAAAAACACTTCCAACATCCCCCATAAACACCTTTGCTGTCGGTATATTGAAAAAAAGAAAGGCAAAACAGGACACAGCCATGGCTGAGCACAAAAGGATATACTCTTTTGGGGCACCAATAAGAGCTGCATAATAAGCCAGAAAAATAAAAGCAATCACAGCTGTGATACCGGCTATCCCGTTTATGCCATCCATAAAATTATATATATTGGCGGTTCCGGCAATATACAATATCATAAAAGGCAATAACAAATAGAAATGGGTGTCTTTTACATGCAATGCCTCAAACAAAACAGCAATAGAACAGATTATCTGAACAAAAAGCCTTGATTTAACGGAAAGCTCATTTTTGTCCCCCAGCAAACTCAACAAGGACACAATAACCGCAGGCAGCCAGAAAAAAAATGGCAAATTAAGATAAAGTGAAAAAAAAACAAATGTGAAAAGTATCCCGATACCACCACCTTTAGGAACACTTTTAGTGTGAGAGCTCCTTTCATTGGGCACATCAATAAGTCTCAGTTTAATCCCGTATTTTGAGACAAACCATGCCCCGCCGCCGCCAAGGATTAAGGGAATTATGGCAATTAATATGTGATCCATAATTTTATGTATTACAAAAATAATATGCTTTTTGCAAACCAATAATCCTTAATATCATTCTACATGGATGACGAAGCCTGAGATGGGAAGTGCAGCAGGTTCATTGAAAGGATCTGTAACGGCACGGACACCAATAATATAATCACCTGCACTGGGAAAAATGTATTGACAACTATTTACAGTCGAATAGTCCTGCATGACAGTCCATGGGGTAGAATCATAACTTGATACTCCGTAATTGGCGCGATAAAAAAATTTATAATAAATCGTTTCTCCTGCCTTAGTTGATGCACTCATACTAAACGTCACTGTGTCATTTGTAGTCGCTGTTGTTGACAGGTTATGGGTCATGCTCCGGATAAAAACCTCACTTTGGTCTCCAACCGTGATGGTCTGACCGATTAGGGGAAGCGCTACAGGCTCATTATTTGGGTCCAGAACAACCCGAACCCCAATGCTATAGCTGCCTGCCTGTGTAAACGTAAAGCTGGCCATATTACTGGTAGAGTAATCCTGAAGGACTATCCAGGGAGACGTGTCGTAACTGGGTGTTCCATAACCTGCTCTGTAATAAAATTTATAATAGAGCGTCTGGTTTCCAGGATTATTTGCACTGACCGTCACCATGATTGGATCATTAATCATAGGTCCGGACATAGTGCTGATATCTATGCCTGTAATATTCACAGTATCTGAAGAATCAGTCTCCTTCACAAAAGCCGCCACCCTAAGCCTTGTATTGTTCAAAGAAAGTGCATTATTTGCAGCATTAGTCTGGGTAATAGAAATACCACAGGGTAAACCATTGCATTTGGTAATATCAGGATTTGAAAAAAAGCCCAGGGTCGGCCCATCATAGCTCATGATGGTTCCAAATGCATTTACGCCTGCTGCATCATGCCCATAGGAATATGGATATGCACCCTGGGAGCTTGTATGGTCACGGTCATGACAGCACCCCATGTTATGGCCCATTTCATGGACCATGGTATAATCATCACAATAATATAAACCATCTCGTCCCTCTGAAACCACACAATATCCATTATCAGAATCCAGGGAGATATCTCTGCCATTCAGTCCATTAAGCCAGGCAAGACCGCAGCTGGTATGGTATGAGTTATTGTAAGGCCTTAAAAAAATGACAAGGTCTGCACCATACCGGCTGCGTAACGATGGTACAAGGAAAAAGCTGCCTGTTCCGTCAGTCATATTGTATAGAGCATCATGATTTGAACTCGTATTTGACTCATTTACAAATCCTGAGTAGACCAGACGAAAATTTATAGTTACATTACTGTCAGTACATGCCTGGTTGGAAAGTGCAACAAGCTCATTAATCCTTGTCTCAAGCTGTGACCCGGGATATTTATCAACCATATCCTGATCATATAAAATCATTATATCAATAGTGGTTATACTGCCATCATCACTTGCCGCAATTATTATTTTTTTTACTCTCATTTCAAGGACAGGAGGGTCTGGGACCAAAAAATCTTCCTGAATAGACGGGGCCTTAATCAGACCTTTTTCATCAATACTTTCAAGAAAAACAAAGGCTTTTTGACTCCTTATCTTATAAACGCCTTCAGGGGTTTGAATCTGCCCTTGAATAAGATTTTTCCCCTTTATAAGATGGACCCTGAAACTCTTATGAAAGCCTTTCAAATAGCCGAACCATGATATATCCCCGTTTTTATGGATGATTTTATTGTCATGAATAATGACATAATCAAGATGACCGATAATATCAAGGTTCAGTTCCGATCCAATGGGCTTCTCAAAAAGGCCCTCTACTAATTTGATTGGATACACACCGGGTCCGGCTGCCTCTCCTTGTTCAGGAATATGATAATAAAACAGATTTTGATCCGCTGCATACAAACAGGCTGTATTGACAAAAAATAATATTATGACTAACCATTTTCTCATTTCACACTCGCTTTTTTATATCCATAAACCATATCATACAATTTTTTCCAATTTATTGATATATCCCAATATAAAAAAAACAAAGTCTCAGATTGATTGTGGATATCTATTATGATACTAACAAAACAAATATTTTAATATTCACAATAAACTCACTTAATCAGAATCAGGATTTTCTGATCAATGAATTTTAAAACTCGTTATGGGAGTAATTATGAAAAAATTTTTTATATATTTAATGATCGGTGGCGGTGTGTTTTTCATTTGTATTGATACTGCATTTGCCTATTTAGACCCTGGAACCGGAAGCATGATCCTGCAAGCAATTCTTGGAACTTTTTTATTCATAGGAACTGCTATTGGAATATTCTGGCAGAGAATCAAAGAATTTTTCACCGGATCAAAAAAAAATTCAAAAAACGAATAATAAAGGCTTAAATAAATGGCAGTAGAAACCGGGTCATTCAGAGACCCTTCCGGACAGGTATTTATTTATAATAAAAAAATTTACCGCTGTATTTATCAACCCGGGTTAAAAGATTATCATTTGGCCAGTGAAAAAAGTATTTATGATGATTTAATTCAAAAACAAATGATGATTAATCATACTGAAGCCAATTTTGAATTTGCACCTGATGCTACTGAAATTTGTTTGGAACATCCCAGGCTCCCCTTCATAAGCTACCCTTGGGAATGGTCATTTTCCATGCTCAAAGATGCTGCTTTGCTTCATCTTCAGATCATGGAATATCTTATCCCAAAGGGTTTCTGGCTGAGGGATGCCAGTGTTTTCAACACTCAATATAGTGATACCGGCCTTTTGCTCATCGATACGTTATCCATTGGCGAAAAGCCGCCCCAAAGTCCCTGGGTGGCTTACAGCCAGTTTTGTTCACATTTTTTAGCACCTCTTGCGACCGCAGCTTATTGTGATATTAGAACAATGGGGTTATGGCGCAACTATATTGATGGGTTTCCACTTGACCTTGCAGTTAAAATGATTCCTTTTTATAAAAAATTTTCCCCCAGACTTTTTATGCATTTAACCCTGCATGCCCAGTTTCAAAAAAAAGCGGATCAGAAAAAAGATCTTTTATTGGATAAAAAGCACAAAAAGCCCAGCATGAATGAATTGTCATTGATAGGCATTATCAACTCCTTAAAAAAATGCATAACAAATATCAACTGGAAAAAGAACTCAAAAATCTGGGCCAGCTATGACGACATCCGAACATATGACACTGATGATATCAAAGAAAAAGCCGATTATATAAGGACTGCAATCAAAAAATTAAGTCCTTCAATGGTATGGGATCTTGGTGGTAATACCGGTGAATTTTCACTTATTGCCGCCGAAAAAGGCGCATGGGTTATCAGTATCGACGGAGATCCCGCGTGTACCGAACTTATTTATACAAAAATCACAAAAACACAAAACGGCAAACGAATTATTCCTTTGACCATGGATCTTGCAAATCCATCGGGTGGTTTGGGATGGGAAAACAAAGAACGGCTAAGCCTGAATCAAAGAGGCCCGGCTGACCTTTTGCTGGCTTTGGCCCTGATACATCATCTTGTTTTTTCAGCTAATATTCCTTTGGAGAGAATCGCGGGATGGTTTGCCTCCCTGTGTGAAAATCTGGTTGTTGAATTCATGCCGCCCGAAGACCCCATGATAAAAAAACTGGTTCAAAACCGGCCGGAGCATCTTCCCTATACTCTTGACATCTTTAAGTCAGGGTTTGGCAAATATTTTGAATTTTGTGATCAAAAAATTCTACAAAACAAAAGAATTTTGTTTCTCTGCAAAAAAAAATAAGATCAGATGTCAGAGCTTGTCCTCGAAGCCAACAGGAACAATCGTCATTTCAGTCCATAAAGAAGCAAGCTGTCTTATGTCTGTTCCTGTTCCCAATTCAAGAGGACTTTTAGCATCAGAATGGATAATTTGAATTTTTGGGTCATGCCCTTTCGGTAATGTAAGTATAGCATTGTAACTATTTAATCCGGGTTTTAACAAGACCTTTACTTCAGAAATATCTGTTTTCAATATCATCTCTTTTTGTTCATTAATGATGGACGGCATCAATTTAAACTCCATGGAAATCCGGGTATCTTTTTTAACAATTAAACCCTGGAGTACCATTTTATTCTCCCTTCCAACAGCCCAGCGCCAGGTTCCTTTAGAATTACTATCTTTACCTCCGAAGCCCTGCAGCAAAATCCCCTTTTCATCAAAAGAGCCCAGATCATAGAAAATGCCATCCTTTAAGAATAATTTTTCCGGTTTAACGGTATTCTGATTTTCTTTGATTGTTCCCGGAAAATGAAGTGATATTTTAGTCCAAAGGGCTGAAAGGTCTCTCACATCGCTTCCCATACCAAGGGATTTAGGGCTCTGTGCATCAGCATAAGCAATACCGATGACAGGATCCTTGTCAGCTGGAAATTTCAAAGAGATCTGATATTTTTTTAAACCCGGTTTAAGAAAAACCCCGGCAGAAGAAAGAGAGGTTGATACTATCATTTCAGTATTTTCATTTACCAGAAATGGCTTTAATGAAAAACCAAACTCCATCATCGAATCCTGGTCAAGCCTCAGTCCCGTAAAAATTATCTGTCCGTGCTTCCCAACCGCCCATCGATAATTATTATCCTTTCCCATTTTTCCTTTATGACTGAAATTGACCAGTTTAAGCCGTCCTTCATTCTCTGACCCGACTTTCTCGCTCACACCATCTTTTGGAAAGGCTATGACTTTTTTTTCATTTATTTTACCGCCAAATGAAACCAGTGCATTTTTAAGATCTTTATAATTGGAAATATTCAGCTTTATGATATCCGGTTCAATTTCTTTGCTTGGAAACCAGAAAAAGGAAGCATCTCGTTTTTCAGGAAAAACCTTTGAGTATACTGAAATCCCTTCCACCCTCTCAAAGTCGATACCGGGAAGGGCCAAAAGATCTGAAAGTGAAGGATACAAGTCAATCAACTGGGTCTCCAATGTTGAAATCTTCAATTTACCGATACTTTGAGCCGGTTTAATCATCAGCAGGGCATGGGTACGAGATAGAATATGATCTTTCAGATAATTATAAAATTCTTCGGGTATGTCCTCCGGGCTTTTAAAAAAATCACCCATGCGGGGAAGATCCGAATTGGCTTTAATTTTCTCAAGAGTGCCGTGAACGACATTGTTCTCTTTAAAAAAGAAACCTTCTTTGCTGTGTCCGGTATCTGCATGCACGATAATGGTTGAATTATTGTATCGTCCAAGCCGCTTTAATTCAGCAATAAGTTCCTCAACAAGTTTAAACGCATATCTGACCTGCCCATAATATCCCTTTGTACCGGTATCCCTGTATTCCAGACTATAATGACCATTTCCATCGTACACATAAGGTGGATGGGGCAATACGGAATGAAAATAAATATACTGCCCATTAGCCGGTCTTTGTTTTTCCGTTCTAATCATATGCTTGAATGCCAGAACTGAAGAAAATGGTTCTTTACCGTCTTCATAGGCAATGGGGATGGCCGATGTCTTTTCTTTGGAATCAGATAATAGTTGATTATACACCCGGGAACCGATTTTTTTTCCTATGGCCAGCGCTTCATTGGCAAACAGATTCGGCACGGATCTGGCAATCAGAATCTGAATAAAATCCTGATATTCCCTATTTTGTATTTGAGTGACTTGTTCATAAATATCATTTAAAGTATGGAACTCTTCTATAAAAGGTACGCGCCAATTATTTGAATATGCATATTGCCTTATTTGATACCCCTTTTCATACAACGCCTTAAAAAGACCTTTATCTTTATATACAGACTTATACCATGTTTCAAAGGAGCCTCCTTTGAAAAAACTGCCGGTGATATAACTGGGAAAAGAAGCATGCGTACTTAGATAATTTGCAAGAGTGTTAGGATACAAAACAAATCCGTCATACTTAACTGAATTATTATTTTCATCAAGATATATTTGAGCCGCATCGGTTTGCATTTCATCAAGAAGAATATGATATACGTTTCCTGTTATGGTTGATGATGCTTTTTGAGTTTTTTGCAAAATTATTTCCGGTTTTACGGAAAAAATGACGAGACCAAAATAAGCAAATGTAATCAAACCAACGACCAACAGTGCATATATGCCCTTTCGCGCGGATGACTCTATTGACTGTTTTATAAAAAAGAGTAAAAATGCTGCAAAAAAAACCGTTTCAATTATTGTATAAAAAAGGGGTTCCGTGCTCACCAGTTTTTCACCGGTAGCCAGATTTGTCTGCAACGGGGCAAATACATCAGCAACAAGGATGAAAATTCCTGCAAACAAAAATAGAGAAGCAACTATTTTGGCTACTCTTTCATTGAAAAAAATGAACAGTATCCGAATACAGATCAATAGGATTGCATACGCAAAAATACCAACCACATTGAGTTGTAAAGGGATTTGTTTTTTCCATTCCCAGTATTCCCGTGCATTATAATACAATTCATAGGGAATGATGAAAAATACTGTTAAAAAAAATACCAGTGGTATCAGATAATATTTTTTATTGGAACTCGTTATAGTTTTCAACATCCTCTATCCTCTGCCCTCTAATATTAACAACCCTTATATATGCCAAATTAAAAATTGACTTTAAAACTACTGGTATGGATAGTCCTGCCAATACATACAACCACCGCCAATATTGACTGGTACTCTTTATTATAGGAAAAGATGCCAGTTGATCGAAGGGAAGGTTGAAACAGTATATTGCCAGTAAATTGATCACTTTGAATGACAGGAAGTGTAAAGCGAGAATGGCAAGGGTATTTTGACCGATATAGTTTAGTAATTTTATTTTTTTAAATTCAGCCAATTTTTTGGAAATGTAAATATTTAAATATATGCCTGCAAAACCGGTCATTAACAAAAAAGGCGGGTTGATATACCGTCTTGCAGGAATTTGAGGAAAACCAAACTCCATGCATATACGAAGCATTAAAAATGATGTTACTGCCAAATAAATGTTGATGGGTATCTTATCTTCATTTTTCTTAAATAGATATCCGCCATAAAAAAATATTAATAAAACAAACGATATGTCTATATAAGGATGAATCTGAATTTTTAAAACAGACAAATGAATGCCTGACATGAAAATAGCCGCTATACAAAAAAAGAGTAAATAGGTGCGTTGTTTTTTTGAAATGAATTTCAATATGAAACTTAATAAACAAAACAGTGTGGAAGTAATTAATAGCGAGGAGACAAACCACATAGCTCCTGCCATCTGCTGCCTGGGTCTCAATTTCAGAATAGACAAAAACTGATCCCACATCATTTCATTGTTCAACAACATACCCGGCTTGTATACTTTGATGTCAACAAAAAAATTATTCAAAAAAAGAAACAATGAACAATATATAATAAACGGCAGATATAATGATCGGATTCTCTTTTTAATAAACAAACCCGGATTCTGAGTATATTTATCCTTGTAGAAATATCCTGAAATAAATATGAACATTTGGAGAAAAAATAATATTACAAAAATATTTAATTGTTTAATGGCAGAATGATATATTAATAAATAAAAAACTCCAAAAAACTTCATATAATTCATGAACCAGATTTCTTTTTTTTCTTCTAATTGATTATTCATATCTGTTTTTTTGGGGATCAGCTAAGTTCAACCTTCTGTGTGAATTCATAAAACCGTGTATACTTATGATAAGAACTCTTTTTTTGTCAAGAAAATATTTCTGAAATAAAATAGATATCAAAGAAATATTCCATATCACATTTAGTCTGTAACAACAAAATAGACGCTTTTCGAATGGCACGGCTGACGCATGAAATATTTTTTGTCTATATCAAGTGCAGTTGGGGCAGACAAGCGACTCAATGACCTTGTGTTGATTTCCTGTTTATGTTAGATTAAATTTACTGATTAATTTAAATAGGTTAAAGGAGATAAAATGTTAAAGAACACTTTTCTTGTAATTTTTTTTCTCTTTATAGAAACATTTTTATTGTGCATAACTGCATCCGCTCAATTGCGTAATTTTTCCTTTTCTCTTCCTCTTTTTTCATCGGCCAGCCCATGGAACCAAAAAATTATAAACGCGACAGTGGTGACAAAAAACGATCAGCAGATCCTTACATTATACCAAGTGCTTCGCGGTGATACAACAGGGTTTCACCCGGTAACCACAACTCCTGTGACAACCTGGCCCTTTATAGATATTAATTATAATGCCTATTCTGTTTCGATTTTTGCAATGGGGAGTAGTGTGCAGAATGTGATCGTAAAAGATTATAAAGGCAATGCCAGCGGGAATACTTCCAAACTACCCACAGGGCAAAACGGTATGATCCAGGTGCCGACTTCCGCCGGCAATATTCGTCCAGCCGGCCCCCAAGACACTGGTGCCGATGGACACCTGGTGCTCTTTGATACACAGACTGGACAGGCGTATGATTTTTGGCAGGCAACGACGGCCCAGGACATGTCCGGGAACAATCTTGGCGGAGGACAAACCGGTGCCGCTATCCTGGCAATGGGTGCTGTGGATTATTTTGATACGAATGGGACCGGCGTTAATGCGGATGGCATTTCCAGCGCCCGAGCAACGGGAGTACCGCTGCTGGCAGGTCTAATTTTGCCCGAAGATATTGAAAGTGGCAGCATTAATCATGCCCTGGGTTTCGCCATTCCTTTCCCCCGGAATTTAAACACGGCAGACCCTTTTACACCTCTTTCCTCCGACTATTTTTCACCCGCTTCTACGACAGAGACGGATTATTACAGCACTAATCCGAATGCACTGGCAGCGGGACAACGAATTCGTCTCAAGCAAACCATAGTGAATGAAAATGGACAGACCATTGCTGAATCCGGGGTGTCGCCAATTATGCTCATGTTTCTCACAGCACTAAGAACCTATGGTGGTATTGTTGTCGATAATGCCGGAGGGTTTTCATTTTATGCCGAGGATATTCACACGGGTAACCTTCAACTGACAGATGATCAAGTCAACCAGCTGATCGGCAACACCATCGGCACACAGATACCGTCCAATAAAACCAAATGGCAATTGGTTCTTGAAACGCTGGCCCGGGAGCTTGAACAGATACCCTTGGCATTCGGGCCTTGGACATCAGGCCAGGATCCGGCAACTGCAAGCATCACAACATCCAACTATGATGTTGTTGACTCGAAAGGTAACAGAAAAAGGATATTGCCTGGAATCAAAAAATGATAAAAAAGTCTGACTTGACAATAAAAGTATCTTCATTGTTTACTACTGTAACAAAACAAATGCCAAACGTCATTTACGGTCATAGCTTATGATAGGGACTCTTTTTTTGTCAAGAAAATATTTCTGAAAATAAACCAGATATCAAATGTACTTCAGGCGTGCAAATACCATCACTATGTATCAGGATTCCCCTAAATTTCCATCCAAGGCTCTGATGACCGGGGATATTCTTTTATTCGGTAACAATAAAGAAAACACTTTCCGAATATTTATTCCCAACAGGATCATACAGTCTTATTTCATATTTTCCAGGAGCAGTATAGAGACTGTCCGGTACCAAGGCTGAAAGAACTGACTTTTTTATATCAATAATTGTTTTAAGTTGACTTTTGTTCCATATAATAACAGTGTCTGGAGAAATATTTTCTCCTATAAGATAGAAGGCTGACATATTGTTTGGCTGGACATTAAATTTTTTACCGATCTGAACTGTGGTAGGCCCCCAGTTTGAAATTCGAAGTTTGTCATCTCCAACGCCCGGTGGATTATAAGGTCTGTATCTGAGAGACCTTTCAACATTTATATGAAGAACCAAATCAGGCTGGTATTTCTCTATCATGGCTGTATCAAACTTCAGACTGTCATATCCTACATAGGTGATTTCTTTAAATGTCTCATTGAGAAATGGTTCTATGTTAATAGTATATGAATCCCGGAATATCAGGACCCGAAGCATACCGGAGGCCTTGGTGGTTACAATTTTAGGGATGTATCCCTTTCCGGGATGTTTTACGGAAAGTATATTTGAAAGTTTTTTAAGAATAACCCTGTCAGCAAAGGGTTCTTTTTTATATTTTGATATATTGAGTATATTGCAAAGGTCTTTTCCAGGGCTTTTATAATATGAAATATTAACATCCTCTATAGATAAAGGATTTATATCGGGATAATATTTTTCCACTCTTTTCATGATTTCCAGATACCCTGCAAACCCTCCGTGATAATTCCAATGTGAATCTGTCATATAATATACTGGAAATTTTTTTTTGCCTCAAATATGGGTTTTCTAAGATCAACAAAATCTAGTTGAGAGCCGTCGATTTCAGACATGAGCTGATCAATTCGAGTAAGGGAAGACACTTTTGAAATCCAGTTAGGTAAATATTCTGAATATATTGTCATCTTGTTTGGTGGCACTGCTATTATAAAGGGTATTCCTTTTTTTGCCAGCCATGCTTTTCTTTCTTCCATAGCTTTAATCCAACGTTTGAGTTCTGAGGAAGTATAGAGGTTTATTCCTCTGTACTGATCCACCATGTCTCCGCCGGTATAAAAAAGCCAGCCTTCTTTGCCTTTGATTATTTTATCAGAAGGCGAAGCACCAAGTTTCAGGCGAAACTTATTATTCATTGAAACAAGCCATGACCGAAAACCAAAATAATCATTAAAATATGCATTTATCCGCTTGGGATATGCCCTTATTTTTTCAAGACTGTCAGGAAATTCAGGAATATGGTTGGGAGATCTTTTTTCTGTTTTTTTTATATAATTAATATCGAAAACGCCACTTATATGTCCGGCAGCAGGAATAAGAATCGCACTAATAAACAGAAAGATAACAATAAAATCATGAATTGTTTCATATGTCTTTGTTGTTTTATTGATTTCTATTAAATTGCTCATTTTAAAAACGAAAATAAATAAACGGGTTATACACACCTGCTGAAAGTCCCATGACAGCAGCTGAAAATATAAATATAAGGATCAGAAGGTGTACAGGCTTTGACATCATAATCCAGACCCGGTAGAGGATTGGCAGCTTTTTTGAAGTATAATCATCTATTAGCCTGGATATTTCGGTAATAAAGGGTGTAGAACATAAAATACCCACAAAAAGCGCAATCATAACATCCGGCTGAAGATATTTTAGCAATGGATATAGACTCCCGTCACCAGTACCGAATCCTATCATTGCCTTAAGTTGTTGGACTGCACGGTCAAAAGTCTCCGCCCTGAACAATACCCATCCAATGGTCACTGTACCAAGGCAATAGATATGGCGTAAAATCCTTGGCATTCGCACCAAAAACTTTTTGAACCCTAACCTTTCCAGGACCATAAAAAGACCGTGATAAAGCCCCCAAACAGCAAAAGTCCAGCTTGCACCATGCCAGAGTCCACATAGAAAAAATACAATAACAAGATTTATGTATGTCCGTTGTTTTCCTCTTTTATTCCCGCCCAAAGGGATGTAAAGGTAGTCCCTGAACCAGGTGGAGAGTGTGATGTGCCAGCGTCTCCAGAATTCGGTTATGGATTGAGAAATATAGGGATAATTAAAATTTTCAGGCAGGTTAAATCCCATCATCAGGCCAAGACCGATTGCCATATGGGAATACCCGGAAAAGTCAAAATATATCTGAATTGAATAGCAGATGGCTGCAGCCCAGGAAAGTGACGTATCAAGTGCATGGGACGGAATCTGAAAAATTTCGTCAACTGCTTTTGCAACTGAATTTGCAATAAGCATTTTCTGAGCGAGTCCGATGATGAAAAATTTGATTCCTTCTGCAAATTTCGGACAAGTAATGGTACGGCCGGAAATCTGTCTGGTAATAGTACTGAACCTCACAATGGGTCCTGCCACAAGTTGCGGAAACATGGAAATATAAAGTGCGACATTTATCGGATTTTTTTCAACCGAGGCTTTTTTTCTATAAACATCTATCAGGTATGAAATTGCCTGGAATGTGAAAAAAGAAATTCCCAAAGGCAGATGAACCGCTATTTCATCAATTAAAGAAATTTTCAAAAAGGCCAGCACTGAATTCATTGAATGTATAATAAATGTGAGATATTTATAAACACCAAGGACAAAAATATTAATCACTATGCCTGTGTATAGAAAAAAATGGCCCCATCTTTCCCTATAGGCTTCTATGAGCAGTCCAATGACATAATTGGCAAGACAGGAGAAAATAAGAAGCAGGACATATTCAATTTCGCCCCATGCATAAAACATTAGGCTTGAAACAAGCAAAAAAGCATTGCGGAATCTGCTAAGAAAGTACAAGATTAAAAAAGCGGGTAAAAAATAAAAAAGAAAAGAAATTGAGCTAAAAATCATTATTCTGCTGTTTCCTCAAATCTGATCGATGGAATGACAATCGTCAGAAGTATGCGTTTTATAAAGTAAATAGTTTATTTCTTAGTATTTTTTTTGGATATTGTTATTAATAATTCAAAGTGAAGTCAAGACCAGATTTAAAAAACTATTGCATTTATTCCCCAATCCGGATTATAATTTTCAATCCGTTCTTGAGGGTACTGAGGTTACCAACGAGTTTGTTATAAATAAGTAAAAATCGGGCTTATACGTGAAAAATCTAAAAAAATTTTTTTTTAGATTTTTATTTCTTGTAATCACATAGAATTAGGATTCAAGCATGAAGAAAAAATTTATTTTTCTTATAGCAGCTTTTCTCTTTGTGTCGATGATGGCCGTTATAGATACAAAGGCATTTGCCGCGGATGAAATAAAATGGAACACTTATGAAGAAGGGCTGTCTCTGGCCGAAAAACAGAATAAAAAAATCTTTATAAATTTTCATGCGGCTTGGTGTACGTTCTGTAAGAAATTAAAAAAAACAACGTTTAAAAATCAAAAAGTAATAGAGTATTTAAACAAATATTTCATAAATATTTCAGTGAACTCTGATAAAGAAAAAAATACTGCCAAAAAGTTTGGTGTGCGGGGGTTGCCGACTTTGTTCTTTTTAAAACCCAACTCGAACATGATTACCGGGAGACCCGGTTTTCTTGATGCAGAACTTTTTTTAAAAATTCTGAAATTTATCCACACTGATAATTATCAAAAAATGCCGTTTTCAGAATATGTAAAAACATTATAAAGTCCGAGTGAATATAAATATCCTTGAGAGGTCATGAGTATGGATGCGGCTGCTTTAATGCTTAAGAACCGTTCTTTTATTTCAGTTGATCCTGAAGCTCGATAACCGGGTCAGGTCTTCTGATAAATTGCAGGGCCTTAAAAATATATTTTGAATATATTTTTAAAATATTGGTCTTTATATTGTTTTCCCTACAGGCCTTTACAATTTCCCTGTTAAGAATCCAATTGCTCTTTAAATTTCTTGTACTGATACCACCAGTTCTCATCTTAACCAGAACCTGAGGCAAACAATAGTATCTCACCCTGTTTGTTCTTAAAAATCTTGCCAGAAGTTCAAAATCAGCAGCAATCATATAATCGGTTTTAAACAGTCCGTATTTTTCATAACAATACCTGTCCACAAAAAAAGCAGGATGGGCGGGCATGATACCATAGGCAAATTTATCAGGGTGAAATCCTTCTGAACTATAGTACCTTACAATCCTGTCAAGGTTATCAGGCAAAACATAAACAAGGTCACCGCAGACAGCTTCAACCTGTTTGGATTTGAATTCATGGACAACAGAGCTGATACAATTTGTCCCGTAGTAAATATCATCTGCATTCAGGATACCTATGACATCTCCTGTTGCAAGATCTATCCCTTTATTCATTGCATCATAAATGCCATTGTCCGGTTCGGAAACAAAACGTGTAATTTTGGATCTGTGTTTCGTTACGATGGACAGGGTGTTATCTGTTGATGCGCCATCAATAACGATGTGCTCCTTGAGCGGATAATCCTGGGAGTCAACCGACAATATTGTATCTTCTATGGTTTTTCCACCATTGTATACAACTGTAATGATTGAAACCTTGCATTTATTTTGTAATGACATCTTTCATACCTGAAGCCAGATTCCATTTGGGTTTAAACTGTAATTCTTCAATGATCTTCCCACCGATAGTCTATAATATTCTTGTTCTATTTCCCTGCCGGGATACTTACCAGACACCCCTTAGTCAAAACAAAATCCAAAGCAGATATCCCTTAGCTATCTGCTATACTTCCAGACACTGGTACATGCCCATAAAAATAAATAAAAAACACTTTTCAAAAAAGGAATCTGCTCCACATTTCGCAGTACATTCCAGTGGGGTCTTATCACTTTGAGCTTATTTGCCGTAACCGAGTCAGATCTCATGCGATAGCAGGCCAGCACTTCCTTGTTACCATAGGCATAATCAACATGATTTTTTAATAAATTAAGCCAGAATACATAATCATCACGTATGCTGCCCATGCTCTCGTCAAAGTAGAACTTTCCTATTTTTTTAATATCTATAACTGCGGTTGAAGGGAATATAGGTAAAGACTTCAATATTTTATTGTAATTCACCTTATCAGGAACTATAAACGGCGTAAGCCTTTCCCTTTTATTGCCTTCATCAATACGTTTATAGGATGAAAAAACAATGGCAGCATTTTTTAGCCTCATAAAATCAATCTGCTTTTCAAGAAAGCATTCAGACCATAAATCATCCGCATCCAGGAGCGCAATAAGATCTCCTTTTGCAGCCCTGATTCCTTCGTTTCTAGCTCCGGAAGACCCTTTGTTCTTTAAAAGGGAAATCAACCTGATTCGAGGCTCTTTTGCCATGTATTTTTCAACTTTTGCAATACCAGCCCCGCTGTCCGAGCTGCAATCATCTATAATAATAAGTTCCCAGTCTTTATAAGTTTGATTGATAACCGAATCAATTGTTTCTCCGATTAAATCAACTCCATTATACATGGGAATGATTATTGAAATTAAACTGCTTTGTATCATAAAATCAACTTAAAAACTGTTTATGTCTGTTAAAATCACCTTGAATACCATCCAGAACACACTTCAGATAATGTATATATTCCTTGAATGCTAATTTCCTATTAATCAGGAAGAACCAGGTATAAATTAAAAATTTTGCTAAAATAAAATGCTTTCCTCTGTAATGCCAGTAATTATAGGTACTATTTCTGATCAGGCATGTGAATCTTAATTTTGATTCTGAATAATTAACCGGGACTTTACCAAAAAAAATTCTCTGGTGGTCTGCTTTGTCCTCGGGATGATAAAAAATTGCATCCAATGCAGTGATGGTTTTAAAACCGGCTTTTTGGCACCGGTACTGATGTTCAAAATCATCTCCCCATATAAACATTTCTTTTTTAGGCCATCCGACATGCTCAATGATATTGCGGCTCATCAAAAGACCGTTAAAAGGAACTGCATACTCCATGATCCTGTTTTTAAAGGAAGAACGAAGTTTAAAATAAGACCGGGTCCATTTTTTCTGCCTGTCTCTTATGAACCAGGTGAGTTTATCCTTTTTTTCAGTATCAAGACTGATGGGCATAATATAATCAAATCTGTCGGTAAGTTCCAGCTGTTTTTCAAGGCAACCGTCTAAAGGATAACCATCATCATCCATAATCCACATATAATCGGGTTTATCATGATATGCCAGTTTCATTCCGACATGAAAACCACCGGCACCACCACTGTTCTCCTTTAATCGAAAATAATGGATATTCGTGTTATTTATCTGTTTTGTGTATTCATTGCCGGTTTTTTCAATAATACGCTTTTCAAGCAGGAACCATTTTGTACCGTCAACAGAGGCATTGTCGATGATATAAATACCGGTCAACGGAACGGTCTGGCCAAGCAAAGCTTTAATACATCTGAGCAGCAGTTCTTTCCTGTTATACGTTACTATGACGGCATTAATTATCATTTTTCCCCTTTTGAGGGAGGATTCTATTTTAACGGTTTTAAATGGTCAAGCCTTTTTTATTCCAAAAGTAGGGGTTTTCCCCTATTGACAATTCTTTTTTAATCTACTAAAAAAATTCAGACTCCAGGACAAAGCTAAGCCTTCTGCGAGGCAGGGATGGAAGGTCACGGTCTGAAAAAAAGCCGGGTTCCAGCGATAAGGGAATCTATTTTTTAAAAAACGTATTATTAATTTTAAAGGAAAATGAAATGAAAAAAATCAGATGGATTGTTTTAATTCTGGCAATGTTCTTAATGGTTTGTTTGTCGTCAAATGCTGCTGAAAACCTATCAGACTGGGATGAATTTATTGAACAGGGTGACGTCCAGTTTACAGTATCAGGTTCCACAGTGTCTGTAAGTGGAGCAGGTTCTATTGACGACTGGGCTTGGGGAAGTTTATCCAAATATTTTGAGCATGCATCCGGCATTACGGCAACAATAAATGTAAGCAGTTATAGTGGAGATGAAAGTGGTATTCGGTTAAGAAAATATATTGGCACCACATCTTCTGGAAACCGTATTCTGGCTGAAGTTAGCGTGTCCCAATACAAGGGTGATCATCGGATGTACTTTAGAGTTAGAGAAAGGCTTACGGATGGAACCACAGTTGAGGAGCTTGCAAACGGCGTACTTGGGCATTGGAGAAATATGTGGGAGATGAATGAAGATGTCACCGTGGGAATGGGAGTTATTGGAAATGATATCTGCTTTTATACCTCCAAAATTGATGCTGTGACAAAAGTAAAACTTGATTTGCCCCTGTCATCAATTGAGAGAAGCATCGAAATAACTTCCGGTCCGGCAGCTGGTAGTGCCGTTTCAGGAACAGTCAAGGATGTCACCATATTATATGCCGATGACATGAAGGTTTTTTCAGATGCTGCATCTGTAAACAATGGGTATCTTGCTACCTCGGACTTGTGGATCAAGGCTGTGATAGAGGCTGATGGTGGTGACATTAATGCCGTGTTTAACAAGTCAGGTGAAAAAGTAACTTCAAGCGGTGCTACTGTGGTTTATGGCCATTTTTTCGCAAATCCTTCCGATGTCTCCTGGGGAGATGGAGCAAATCCTGATTTATATGTTAAAATATGGTTTGATCCAAGCGGTAGAATAGACGTTAACTATTTCCATGTTTCTGTTCCTGATATTGTTGTATATTCAGATTATCCCTACGATGGTTCCTATGATCAAACAGGGACAACCACAATGGATAATAGATATATACGGCATGAATTTACAAAACAATAATATGAAATAATAAATCAAAAAGGCAGGGTCATTGGCTTGGCTCTGCTTTTCTGGCTATTCAACTTTTTTTTATCGGACTGTTTTCTTTTCGGTAAATTGCAAGATGGCATGCTTATTCAGATGGGCGTCTTTAAAAACCGGTGAGATTAAAATCGCATTCTGAAAACAGGTCCGGGCCTTTTTCAAATCACCTGTATTTGCATAACAAACACCAAGATTATTATGGGAATAGATATGCCAGGGATGTAATAAAAGCGCTTTTTTAAAATCATTTATTGCATCATCAATGTGCCCTGATGAAAAATTGGCAAGCCCCCTGTACCAGGTTATGGGATTTGAAACCGTATCCATGTTATAAAATAAAGATTCTGCCAGATCAGATTCATATATGGCAATATCCCATTTGCCTGATTTCACAGCCTGAACCATCTTTCTTGCATGCACTTCCGAATTCATTCTTATGAATCCAGCCACTATAAAAAAGGCAAGCATAACCATCATGCCAAGATGAAATCTTTTTATTGGCAAACGTTTGTCTGTTTTTAGCAGGGGGAATAACCTGTGATATATTGAAAAAATCGAACCTGAAATAAGGGCAAGGAATGTACTATGGAAAATTCTTTCCCTTGGAAAACTAAAAAAAGCTATCACCATATATCCTATAACGCCGTATGCCATGAACAGGACAAATGATTTTCTTTTATCGCTATTATCATGTGATAGTATTTTTATACTATATGAGATGATAACTATAAAAAAACCAATAAAAAAAAAGAACCCAGGAAAACCGTATTCTGAAAGGACACCCAAATAGTCATTATGCGGTCTTTGAAAAACTATTTCTGTTTTTTGACCGGATGCATTTTGTCCTGTTTCAAAATGTCCATACCGAGGATAATTAATTTTCCATTGTCCGGGTCCTACACCTAATACAGAATTATCCTTGATCATATCCATTGTATTTTTCCAGAGTTCAACTCTTTTTTCTAAATTTTTTGTGGATAAAACTGAAGAATAAGAAGAGTGGTCCATGAAAAAAAGAAAACTGCAGCTTACAATAAAAAGCAAGCCCGGTATTGCAATGATTTTGATTATTTTTTTGTTGAATACATAATTTCTCCGATGATTTCTATAATAAAGGCTTGTGCAGGCAAGAATGGCTGCGGACAAACCGATTGCCAGCCAGACAGACCGTGTTCCTGTCAAAAAAATCGCGCAATGTATACTTATGGCAGATATCAAACTCAAAATTCTCCAAAGACCGGAAAAATTAAATAGGCCAAAAAGTACAAATGGAGACATAAGAAAAAGAGAGGAAGAAAAAAGATTTTTATTTACCATTAATGAATAGAGACGATAGTTGAAAAGGTCTAAAATTCCAATGATGGAAAAAATTATCCCTGAAACAACAACACTTTTAGCAATTAAATAAACATTGTCTTTGTTTAAACCCGCAATAATCGAGACCACATAAAAAAAAAGAAAGAAAAGAAGCAGTTTTTGCAAATCAAAAACTGCTTCTGCCCAATTTACCGATCTTGTGAAAGACAGAATCTCAATTACGGCGAAACAGGCCATAAATATAAAAATTGGCCTTGAGATAATATTAAAATGATCTGGTTTGATTATTTTTGATTTTATACACGTCACAAGAAATAAAAGAAAAAAGGTTAAAACAGCCCAGATATTAAATCGAAGCGATAGTACAGGATCAATTGTCAAAGGATGATAGGCATAAGGGATAATAAAAACAACACCTATAATCAGTGTCCATAAAACCAGAAATTTTTGGTTTATGATCATGGGCCCAAATGCCCTGTCGGGGTTCCCTGGATAAAGGTTGTATTCGCTCCTGAAACGTTAAGATTCAAATTGCTGTCCCGGAGATGGTCCCTGTTGCTTCTGCCTGCCTCAAAACCTTCTGACTGATACTCATTTGGCATTTGGAGTGTTGGCAGACCAGGCTCGGGTTTAATACTTAATATGGACGGTAATCCTGCGAATTTTTTCGTTTTATTGTGGGCTTTTGGAATACCATATAAAAAGAGAGTAACTTTACAGTGATTATCATCCCATTTCACTGCATGGTTAATTCCCTTCAGTATTCGTGTAAGTGATTCTTCAATGGTTACATTCTTTAAATTGATACTGATCTTATACTCAACAGATTCCCCTGTTACAAAAATTTCATAACCAGACAGTTTGGAAATTTTTTCAAGGCAAAAATTGAAAGATGTATTTTTCAATTCAAGGGAAAATACTGGTCCTTTATCAGCTTCAACACCTGCATTACCAATGTAAAATTGATTGAGAAAAAAATATGAGAGAAAAATATACAGAAAAAAAATATAACCATTCCTATTTATTTTCATCTTACCGGAACCATCAATTATTGGATATCAAATTTGTTCCAGTCAGTTCAATGCTGAGTTGTTCACCCAGAATTGAGTACTGACCCATACCCTTTACCATGCCAATACCCTTTGCAACCCAATATATAATTGTCATGTCCTGGGTTCCATTAGTGCTGTTCATATCCGGTATAATAGTATTACGTTCTACTTTAATTACATTCTGGTATGTTATTCCATTGACGGTAACTATCTCATCTTTGGCTAAAATCTCCCAAATTTCAGCCGAGGTGCCACTGCTATCAAAATATTCTATTCCATAGCCTGATATATCAATATACCCATCCATCGTAGCAGTTACCATATTCTGCTCGTTAAAAATATATCCAACAGAAAAGGTGTCCAGATCTTCCCTGTCAAGAAACCATTCTGCTTCAGGTGAAAAAATAATATTCATATAAAATTTAACAGTCACAGATTCACCCGGAACCGACAAAGACATGTCCATTGTCAACGCTTCGTTTTGAATCAGTGTTGTACTGACAGATGCAGTAAGATCTGAGTCTACATTTACATCAATGGTACCCGTAGCATCCCCGGAAACTGAGGCGTTAAATTTTACGGATCTTTTAGTTCCGGAAGCATTGATATCAACTCTAAGATCACTAAACTGCATGCCCAGGTTAATATTGTTCATAGAGACTGAAAGGGGATTCCCTCCATTAATTTTATAGATCCAATAGGGTGCTATTACCTTCCCACATGAGTCTTCCGCAGTTATTGGAAAGTAAGATGCACTGTATTGGGTATTATTTTCAGATCCTGTACCGTATTCATGCCTGTAATATCTGTTCTCCATGGTGGTCTTACTATACTGATTTGAAGTACTGCTACCGGAATACACCGAATAGACATCAATATCAGGAACTGATACATGGAAAAAATTGACATCAATTCTGCCGCCATGATCAAACCATATTTTTACGTATAGATCAGGATTGTTCTCGCTGCCCCAGGTTACATCTGACGAGCTTGCATAGAAAAAGCCCCAGATGACTTGATCCCCGGACGAAGTTGTCTCTTCACCGCCCTTTTTCCATACTGCATCAATAGCACCTTTTTCCACGGTATTGATAACAGCCATGATTGAAAGTTCAGTTGTAACCTGGTATTCGCTTCCAAATACCAGGGATGACGGCATAAAAAACAACACCCAGAAAAAGCCAAGTAATATAATTCTTTTTATCATTATCTCTTTTTCCTGTGATTATATATTATTTTGACAAGGTAAACGTACCGGCATCATAAAGAGATCCATTTACATATTGAGTATACGGCCCGGTAATATTGTTGCCTGAAATTATTCCATAGGTTATTGAGAGGGTTGCAATATCACCATCACAATTGTAGGACGCATTCACTGTTATGATGTTATTGGATATTGTTCCGCTGACTGAAACACCATATACATCCCCGCAGTCAGTGTTTTTAATATCCATAGTCCCGGAGTAGCTTTCACCTGTTTGGGTAATGTTGATAGTGAGTCCTCCGCTTGTTCCATACTGGGAACTCCATGTGCCGTTCCAGGTTCCGGAATAATCGGAGGACGAAGTGCCATTACTGTTGTATTCATGCCTGTAATACCTGTTTTCCATAGTAGTCGTGCTATATTGATTTGAAGTACTGCTGCCGGAATACACCGAATAGACATCAATATCAGGAACTGATACATGGAAAAAATTAACATCAATTCTGCCGCCATGATCAAACCATATTTTTACGTATAGATCAGGATTATTCTCGCTGCCCCAGGTTACATCTGAAGGACTTGCATAAAAAAAGCCCCAGATGACTTTATCCCCGGACGAGGTTGTCTCTTCTCCTCCCTTGCTCCAGACAGCATCAATGGCGCCTTTTTCTACGGTATTGATGACGGCTCTGATGGTAAGATCCGTTGTGACCGTATAGCTGCTTCCATATGAGATAGATACTGATACTAAAAACAGGGTAAAAACAACAAATAATAATTTAAATCGTTTCATTTCTTTCTCCTTTTTCTTGTTCCTTTCTGGAATCAGTCATTGCCCGATAAGCCCAGTATAAAATCCGATCCGTGATTTTCTGTCCCTACCTTGCAACATGTTTGGCTTTGCCTTGTATTTTGATTAAGATTGTTAGCAACTTGAGATTGGATAGTCAATAGGTAAAGCCCCTGTCTCAGGGGCAACGCATGTAAATATTCCAAAGCTCCAGTCTTGCTGGTATGGCCGTTAAAAAGATACACCGGGCTTGTCCAGCAACCGGCAAAGATCGTATAGTATAACTATATGACCTTATGCCGGAGTATTTTGAACGATTCCGATTATTATTTTGATCCGGACCCTGTTGAACTACCGGTACAGGTCCCCCCAAATGGACTACTTGCGGTCAAAGCTCCCGTCCAGGTAACTGAATTTCCTGAATAAATCATAGTATATATACCCGTAATAGTGTAACCTTCCTCATACCAGGTTTTTGTCATAGTTGCCGTATTGCCGTTTATACTTCCGTAACTACCATCATCTCCAACTAAATTACACCCATTCTGTGTAATGGTATTGATTCCTGTTTCTGTATAAATACCTTCTCCGCAAGCAGTAGCATCTACTGTTTGGCTCCAACTCCAGGCACCCGAAACATCTGAGCATGCCGCTGTGTTGGAGTTGTATTCATGCCTGTAATACCTGTTCTCCATAGTAGTCGTGCTTTGCTGGTTTGAAGTACTGCTGCCTGAATAGTCGGAATAAACATCAATATCAGGAACTGATACATGGAAAAAATTCACATCAATTCTGCCGCCATGGTCAAACCATATTTTTACGTATAGATCAGGATTGTTCTCGCTGCCCCAGGTTACATCTGAAGAACTTGCATAAAAAAAGCCCCAGATAACTTTATCCCCGGACGAGGTTGTCTCTTCTCCTCCCTTGCTCCAGACAGCATCAATGGCACCTTTTTCTACCGTATTGATGATGGCTCTGATAGTAAGATCAGTTGTGACTGTGTAGCTGCTTGCATATGAGATAGATACTGATGCTAAAAACAGGGCAAAAACAACAAATAATAATTTAAATCGTTTCAATTTTTTCTCCTTTGTTTGTGTTAAAACAATTATTTCCCACGTAATCTACTAAAATTCATGGCGAATATACCTGTCTGTCATTATGGTTGTCCCTTTTTGATCATACATTGTATCATCGGGATAGTTAGAATAAACCTCGATATCCGGTACTGAAACATGGAAATAGTTGACATCCACCCTGCCGCTCACATCAAACCAAATCTTAACAAAGAGATCGGGGTTGTCAGAGCTTCCCCAGCTCACATCAGAAGGATCTGCATAAAAATGGCCCCAGACTACCTGATCACCACGGGAAGTCGTCGTTTGCCCACCCAGACGCCAGACAGCGTCTATTAATCCCTTCTCCTCTGTGTTGATCATGGCACCAATCCTGAGATCATTGATGGTCAAATTACCGGATGGATTCCCAGTCTGAGAATAACCGGCGATGGGAGTGCCATCCTCATTTTGCTCGCTTGAATAACTATGGCTGTTTTCATAATATTGCCTGATATAACGCCTGTCAGTAGTGGTTGTTCCCTGCTCATCCACGACACCGTTATAAAAATAATCAGAAAAAACGACAATATCAGGTACGGAAACATGGAAATAATTTATATCCACCCTGCCGTTGGCATCAAACCAGATTTTAACATAAAGGTCGGGATTATCGCTGCTTCCCCAGCTCACATCCGATGAACTGGCATAAAAATGGCCCCAGATCACTCGATCGCCGCGTGAAGTTGAGGCCTCACCACCCTTTTTCCAGACCGCTTCAATGGGACCTTTTTCCTCGGTAATAATGACAGCACCGATCCAGAGATCGGATGTAACAAGATTACCACTTGGTGTGATGGAGTCTCCCCAATCCGTACCGTCAAGCACGTATGAAGTTAATTCTGAAATATTGGTTTCCTTTATGGTATTATTTTCATCCCTTTCACAATCAACAGATTTTACCTCGCCGATCCCTTTGGCCCACCACCAGTATTCGGTATCATCAGGTTCAGTTGAGAACTCTGCTTTTACTTTCATACAATTGTCAAATTTACCGGCAGGCACTTCCACATCTTCAAAACCCTCCAGTGTAAACGTCATGGTAACGGATTCTGACTGTCCGTTGGGGGCAGTCATAGTGCTTGAATGGGTCCAAGTTTCCCCCACTTCCATATTGCGTTTAAAACTGAGTGGGGGAGTAAAAATATACTTGCCAAGAGGTTCATCATTCCAGTCAGGATTACCCACCTGCTCAAAGCCATAAAGGTAAAAATAACTTGAGTCATATAATAAAAAATCCCGCTCATCGACAAGGGTCATACTGGCATAACCAGAAGTATACCATGCCTGAGGTACAGTCTTAACTCCATTAAAGGTTTCATAGTTTCCATGGACCTTTTTTTCCCGCCATGATCCGGTCTTTTGATCACTGCTGTCATATTCTGCACAATCATACCACCAGGATGAGCCAGGTATTAAGGGATGATATTCTGACAAATCATAGGCGTATCCGTTCAATGCCATCATGCCATTCATCCACAAGATACATGCTAAGATAAATAATTTATTCATAATTTCTTCTCCTTAAGGATCCCGTTACAATTAAAAATCAAACATAAGATATAACGGATAAAGTAAATCGGACTTTTGCATAAAAATCTTGTATCTACCCTATCGATCATTATTACGGTATTATTTTCATAGTCAATTCTTGCCACATCTTTGCCCCATATCGTACCAAGCTTTGGTGGTACAGGCGGGGAAAGCAAAAAGTTCCATTTTTTTTTCTTTAAAAAAAGCATAATTTTTGCTTTTTCCAAGAGCGAACCAAATCTGCTTTTTTTCTGGCTGAAGGTTATAATATTATCCTGACCTGTAATATCCACCCATCTGTATTTTTCTTTTTCAGGAACAACAGCAATTACTTTAACCCCCTGTTTATATTTTTTTACAGTATAAAAATATTTTTCTGCTGTTTTACCGATCTTTTCATCCGGTATAAATATACACATACATATCTTTGAAAAATTCTGCATATATTTATTTAAATCATACTCTGGCAGCTCAATCGCCCTTTTGCCGTATTTCCCTTGAAAAAAATCGGTAATGCCCATTATATATGCGTTTGATAGAATTGGATTCGCTTCAAGCAGTGCAACCACAGCCCATCTCATTGATCTGGCGATAATCCTGGTCAAAAGAATATATCTTTGAAATCCTGAAGTATAATGATTAAAAAACCATAGAGAATTTCGGGTTCTGTAATAATTTCTCCATATGGCTGAATTATCTATGGTTCTTGCAACCCAGCTTGGATGATACACTATTGATCTATTGGATGCCAATACCTTGTAACCGGCTTTTTTAAAACGTGCACCCCACTCCATATCGTCCCAGTATATAAAAAATTCCTCGTGCCAGATATCGTGTTTTTTTACTGCATTAACCCGTGCCAGCAGGGAGCATGCCGCAACGTAATCAACTTCAAAAACATCTTTTTGACATGATTTTTCATAATCTTCGGGTCTATTACTTTTGACCCCACCTTTTTTATAATCAATAAATGCGCCCACTTCGATGACATCATCGGAATCATCAATGTTTACTATTTTTGACCCGCATATTGCAGCATCAGGATTATTTTCCATAACGGCGACAAGCTCTTTAAGGGCTTTTTTATCCAGTTGAACATCATTATCCAGCAACCAGAGATATGAAGTGTCCGGCCTATTCTCCAGGACCCAGCGCATCCCCGTATTAAACCCGCCGGCTCCTCCTAAATTATCTTCATTTATAATAAGATTAATTGCGGGGAAATCTTTCTTGATTGTTGTTGCAGTCCCGTCACTGGAATGATTATCAACAACTGTTATATTCAATTTGTCATCAGGATAATCAAAATTATTAAGCTGTTTCAATAAAGAGACTACATCATTTTTTTTATTCCAGGTAACAATCACCACATCAACCATTGGAAATTGGGCATCTAATTCCATATGTATATTTTTAATCCCTGACCCAGAAGCTAATAACCATGTCTATTGCGAGTATTCATGCCTTATATATCTATTTTGGGTAATAGCAGTACCCTGATTGTCATATTTTGAATCATTGGGCAAATCAGAATATACTTCAATGTCAGGTACGGAAACATGGAAGAAATTAACATCAATTCTACCTCCTGCATCAAACCAGATCTTCACAAATAATTCAGGATTATCACTGCTCCCCCAGGCAACATCAGTGGGGTCAGCATAGAAGAGCCCCCATACAACCTGATCTCCACGGGATGTACTTGCCTGTCCTCCCTGCGACCAGATAGCCTCGATTGCCCCGACAGTCTCAACCGTATTGATGATAGCACCTATTCTCAAACTATTGATAACTGAAGAACCTGCGGGGTTTCCTGCGGGAGAATATCCTGACGGAGCTTCCCCGTTCTCTGTCTGCTCCTCTGAATAACTCTCTCCATTTTCATAATATTGACGGATATATCGCTTATCTGTTGTGCATGTACCCTGAACATCCGGTATCCCATCATAATAATAATTTGAATAAACCTTAATATCAGGTACGGAAACATGAAAATAATTGACATCCACCCTGCCGCCGATATCTATCCATATTTTTACAAAGAGTTCGGGATTATTAAGGTCTCCCCAGGAAACATCAGTGGAGTCAGCATAGAAATACCCCCATATAACCCTGTCTCCCCGTGAAGTATAAGCATCTCCGCCTTTATACCATACTGCTTCAATATCCCCTTTTTCTTCGGTTTGGATTTCTGCCCTGATCCACAGATCGTCCGTCACCAGGACACCTTTTTTTACGGTCTTTGCATCTGTTCTATAAAATTTAATGACCTGGGTAGTTGAAAATGATGGAACACTAACCAAAGCCTTTCCCTGACCGTCTGACTTAACTGAGACAGAGCTTGCAGCTATTGTTTTAGTTTCATCGTAGGAATCCCAGAATTCAAAGCTGAATGTTGTATGAGGTGCAAGTTCCGGTACATTTATTTGAGCACCGGAGATCGTACCGTTCGTCTGCTTTCTTTCATCATTAACCAGAAAGATAATCCCCTGGTTTCCATCAGTTATGCCGGTCTTGACAACAGGTGAACTGATATTGGCAATTTGTATTCCACTTCCTATCTGGACGGGCTGAAAACCTGAAAAATTCAGATTGGAGGCAATAAAATTATTCAAAGCCTTTTGATATTTTCTCATCTGATCAGACAAAGCATGGTCGGCAAACACCTCTCCGGGCCACCTGAGTCCTGTCCCGACTTCACCTGAAGCAAGATGGGCCCAGATCATATTATGAAAATACTGATCATCATCCTCACTGGTAAAATACTGATCATATCCTGTGGTAAAAAAATATATCGGTCCGGCTTCAGTATCAAAATAGGGTTTAGGAGTCAGGCTGTTTGCATAGTAAAATTGAATCCCCTGTTTTATCCATACAGCAGGACCAATTGTATTATCAAGATCTGCAACCTGGTAAGTAAAATATGGCGTGGTACTATTATTAGGATCATTATTATTGGGATCACGGATATTGTGATAATAGGCATGGGTAGAATTAAAATCAAAATTGGAATTATTCAGCACCACTGCAGCATCAGATCCAATGGCAGATCCATCACCGGTCTGTGTCTGGTGACGATTGAATTTGGGATCCCATCTTACCGAAGAGCTGTAAACCATATGATTGGGATCGATTGTTTTCATATAAGCGCAAAGGGCATTAACCATATCTTCACGGTCATCAAAATCTGCCCTGTTCCACCCGAAATCAGGATCATCGCTGTCAAATTCATTTACAACATCCCAGGCCAGCAGATTTTTGCGATCCCCCACCGTATCAACAAGCTTTTTCAGGATTGCTTTTAAATAGTCAATATAATCAGAGTTGAAAAAATCAGAACAACTCGACATGGGACCACCCATTTGTGTGCTGAAAGGTACCTTTGACCATTTTTCCTTATAATAAAATGTATCAAACGGCACGATGATTACATTAATATTGTAATCTGCACATGCATCCATGAAATCCTTTAAAAACTCAAGGGTGTTTGAATTATATTGAATATTTGAAGCACCTTGTGAAACATCTGAGAAAAGATAAACCGGATTTGAAATATCATAAGACTCCAGCATAACTCTCAGCGTATTCACTCCGTAATTGCTTAAGGTTTCAAGATATTGTCTTCCATCGGCAGGTCCTTCTTCAGTATAAAAATTGCGATACTTGCTTTGGGTTTCATCCCACATATTTCCATTATAAAAAGTCCTGATATGGGGCCAGGGCATACCCTGGTTGTCACCAATGACAACTAAAGGCGTCCCGTTTTCCCATGTTAAATAGCGCTGCCCGGGATCAACGGTTAAATACCCTTTGTCACTTGTGGAATCCGCTGCTGAAGTGGTAAAGGAGACCATTGCAATATCAGATGCATTTCCTCTTTCATCAACAGCCCTTACACCGAGATAGTATTTCGTACCTGGTGACAAACCAATAATTTTTAAAGATTCGGATTTCCCTGATTTCTGCGGCCTGAAATTGTTTTTATATATAGTTGCGCTGTTCCAGTTGGTTGAGCTTATTGAAGATGTTGAATACCTGATATCATACGCTTTGGCATACCCTTGGTTCCCATTATCACCTGTGGCGGTCAGTGACAATAATGTGGAAAAAGCATTTGTATTGCCTGCACTTAAATTCGCTATTGTGGTCGGGGCCACACTATCACTTTGTGAAGAGATTACGAACTCGGCCCAGTTCTCGGGAATTCCCTCTTCTCCCATAAATCTTGTAATTTCATCATACACCCTCTTCCATATTTTGTAATATTCGGGATCCATGGAACCGCCGGTATCATCTTCAATGGATGTAAAATTCATACCCAGGGAATATCCGTCCGAAGGAGCAGAAGAAGCGCTTGAACCAAAAATATTAACCCAGGGTATGGCAACTTCTACCACATATCCTGAATCTTTATGATTTTGAGATGTGACGGTTTTAAATGTATAATCGTTCAGGGTGCCTGAATATTTTGCAGCAACCGATAAAGAAGCAATCTGATCTGCACCAGTGGTACCACCGGCACCGTCACCTTTATCAAACCGCCATGCCGACCCATCGGCATTAACGGCAAAAACCCTGTCATCCAATTGAAAATATTCATCCCGGCTGTACCCCGGATCAATCTCCCATTTAAAGGCATCATCATCCCAGGTACTCACCCATGGTGTTGAAGCATTATAATCATCCACCCAGAGTTCATAATCTTCAACATCTGCTGCCAGATAAAGATTATTAGCATCCCACAGAAGATATATCTTAATTTGAGCATCTTCACCAAAAAATTTATAAAGGGTAACAGATTCTTCTGCATCCCATTCACCCGGAACTATTTTACCATCAACCACAGGTGTACCCTGGGGTATGAATCGCCCGAAAAAATCATACTTAGCCATAGCAATGTTGGATGAAATGATAATAATAAGCACTGATAACATAATCACTTTAATTTTCATGAGTCCTCTCCCAAGTAAAATTTTCCAGTTTCCTGGTAAAATTAATATTAAAAAACGGGTCATTATCAATAATATGCTGCCATTTCTCCCTAAACAGGGACGCATCAGGCTCAATAACCATTTCTTCTAATAATTTTACAGGTATGTTGTGAATTAATTTTGCATAAGGCGTATAAGTTATGAGATATTTTTTATCTCGTAATCTAAGGCAATAGTCTGCATCCCAATATGCTCTTTCAAATTTTTCATCAAATCCCCCCATAGTATCAAAGACGGATTTACGGGTCATCATGCCCAGACCCATAACAGCACTGTAATTTCCAATCATGTTTTTCAATCCCACATAGCCGGGATCATCCGGCGTTGCCCTGTGTGCATAGCCCATAATATTAAAGGGACCAAAGATAATGCCTGCATGTTCAATAAGCTTATTGTTATAATAAACTTTTCCACCTACAGCTCCCACTTCATCCCTTTGGATATGCTCAAAAAGGCAAGTATAGCTTTCCTTTGAAACAAGCTCAATTGAGTCATCAACAAAAAAAAGTATATCCCCTGTTGCATCTTCTGCTCCGACATTGTAGGTTTTTGGAACAGACATTGACTCTTCAGTTTTAATAATTTTGACATTATTATACTTATTAATAAAGTTCAAGCTTTTCATATCATAGTAAGAATCAGGGCAAATAATTATTTCACAGGCAAAGGATTTAATATTCTTTCTAATACTTTCCATCAGACGAAAAAGTCCGTTATCACTTCCCCTATAGCTCACAATGATGGAACATGACAGAGATTTAACAATACTTCGGTTCACCCTGTACACTCCTAACCAGGCATCTGGTGCATGAACCGCAACACCACTAATCCCTCTTCGTCTCAGTGCATCATTCAGTGCCCACAGTCCCTTTTCAAATATTTCAGGTTTGGTCTCAGGTTTTAATGCGGTTGATGATTCTCCCATACGCCAATGATAAAGAATTTTACTGATATGATATATTCTGTCGGTAATTTCAGAAAAACGGAGTAATAGATCATAATCCTGGGAACCTTCACACAGCTCTCGAACTCCCCCGATCAGCTTAAAAAGTTTTTGCCTGTATACTGCAAAATGCATAACATAGTTAAAAGACAAGGCAAGATCAGGATTCCAGTCCGACTTATACCAGGCATCACAAAATTTTCCATGTTTGTCGATTTTATCTTCGTCACAATAAATACAATCTGCATCAGGATGATGAATAATAAAATTTGCGTATTCAAGCAAGGTATCCGGTTCCAATTCATCATCATGGTCAAGGACTCCGATAAATTTTCCCTTTGCCATTTGGGCCGCTTTATTTATTGTGGCGGCAATCCCCTCATTGTTTTTTTTACATAATAGTTTAATACGGGATGATTTTTGTACATAATATTCAAGAATATTAATAACATTTACATCAGTAGATCCGTCATCAACTATGCAAAGTTCCCATCTCAAATATTTTTGATTAAGAACCGATTCTATGCTGCGCCGCAATATTTCAGGTTTGGTATTATAAACAGGCATTAAAACAGAGATTAAAGGCCAGGGAGGGAAAAACGTTATTAGAACACGTATTCTCTTTTTATAGATTGCTATCTTTGAATAAATCCGGTCAAACACAAGTTTCATTATCTTTTTTTTACTAATGATATGCAGAATCATGGTCAGGATGAAGGGTGAGGAATCTTATCCAATTTTCCTCTCTGAAAACAATTGCTCGAAAACTTTTGCCGATTCTAATGGTATAAATAGGCTTCCCATGCGGTCCCTGTTTGGAAATTATTTTTTCCCAATTAAATCCTTTATCTGAATATAGCTGTGACCATGACATTTGAGACATTTTTTTTAATGATTTTAACAGGGCAGTTTGCTCTCTCTTTGAAAGTCTGAACAAATCCTGTTGGAATTGTGGATTATTAAGATCAAGAAGAATGGGGTTCATTGTTCTCAATAATTTGTTCAAGCTTTGTTAAATCAATTCCCCGGGGAATATTATTTTCTGCCCATGAAACAGCAGTTTTTAATTTTTTTTCTACAATTGCCGTGTGCAGCCATTTTTCATTATCAGGAATAAATTGTCCTGTTTTAATAACCCATACTCCAGGCTCAATTAAATCAACAGCCACCTGTTTGCCGGCATATTCCTTTCCAAGAGTAATTTGACCGCTATTACCAATGGTTTTTAGTGAAGTCATTTTTATCCTCCCAAATAATCTTATAGTTAGATTATGAAATCATAATATCATGCTATCATGAAACATGGCAAGAAAAAAAATTATGGATGCCTTATCTTTTTTTGCCGCCCGGATGCGGTTTGTTCACAATATCAGGATACCAGAGTGTTATTTCTTCGGCATACCCCATACAGGTGTTGACAAACTCAACTCCCTGCATGAATGAATGATCCATATTCCCGACCTCATATTTCCAGGCACCGAACCTGCCCCGCGAATAAATATTATTTTCAAAAAGCTTTGTCGACAAAGGCACCAGATATTCATCCCTTGTGATTGAAGGCGTGGGATATGCCTTTTTCTCAAAACGATACCAGGTATGATCAATGCTTTTACGATCCCGGATAAGACCTGTATTCAGTGCTCCCTGGATAACATCTTCCACAACGGTTGACGCATCGACTTTTTTCATGCTGCTTTCACTGACTTCACACATTAAAGACCATTGCGACCCGATATCAGGGACATTATTGGGTGAATAATTGCTGAAAACAGTCACCCTGTAAAAGGGACAATTATTTTCCGGAAAATAGATCCAGCACTTGGATGCAAGTGTCTCAGGAGTTTTCCCTTTAAGGGCAAGCCCTACAACATGGGTGGAGGAATATTTCAATACAGGCACTTTTGCTAAAGACCCTTCAAAATCCGCAAGCCTGATAAAATCAGTTAGCGGCAGGGTATTTAAAAGGATATCATAATTTTCAGTCCTTTGGTCGGAAAAACTCACCACTCTCTTTTTTGTATCAATGGCCACAACTTTCTTATTTAACCGGGCCTTTTTTGGGGGGAGTTTTAAAGCAATTTCCTTCCAGATAGCCCCTGTTCCGCCATTGGCAGGAAACCTGAATCTAGAATTGGGCCCCCATTGGGTATCATTGTTCTGAAAAACAGCATTTTTCAATATCTGTTTTAACGCCACCGGTGCAACCCGTTCACCCACCCAGGACCAGCCAAGATGATCGGTTGGGTATGCCCATACTTTATAATTGTACGGATCTAAGAACCACTTGGCCAGGCCCTGCCCAAAGGTGGCCTGAATCCATTGGCCAAAATGCTTTGGTTTTTTTTGAGAACCAGTATTTTGAATATCAATAATACCTTCCAGACATTCCCAGTATACCTGTTCCGGCAATTTATGGATATTATTCTGCAATGGATAGGAAACAAACCGATCCTGCATCCAGATCCATGCTTCCCTGTTATGAACAAGCCATCCGTCTGATGCTTTAAAGAGTGTGTCCATGACAGTGTCAAAATACTGATAATGGCTGAAAAGGACATGTCCGCCAAAATCCCATACGAATCCCCGGTCATCCTGAAATGAAGCTGCAAGCCCTCCCCAATAATCATTTGCTTCGCATATCACCCAGTCATCATGGTCAAGTTCATTCAAACGCCATGCCGCGCCAAGACCTGTGGGCCCGCCTCCCAGAATAACAATTCTCATTAATTTACCTATTTCTAATTTACTGATCTCAAAAGACTGTCCAAACCCTTTTTAATCACTTCCGGTGAAAACCTTTCTTGTATCAACTCCATTCCATTAACCGATAGTTTCTGCCATAGTTGTTGATCATGATACAGCTTTATCACTTTTTGAACAAATTCGTCCTCATCTTCAGCTATAAGTATATTCTGACCGTCGATACAGCCCATGCCTTCGGCGCCGACAGACGTAGTCACAACCGGCAGTCCGAATGAAAGGCTCTGACCGATTTTGCCTTTTACCCCGGCCCCGTATCTTAACGGTGACACAAACACCCGGCTATTCTCAAAATAGGGTGTTACATCTTCAATATATCCTGTTACATAAACAGTTTCGCCTGCAAGGGATCTGACTGCATCTGTGGGATGACTTCCCACAATACTGCATGTAATGCCTTTGATAGCCTGCTCTATTTTCGGAAAAATTCGTTCAATAAACCAGAGCATAGCATCTTCATTGGGGGAATGAAAAAATCCGCCGATAAATAAAAGTCCTTTCCTGTCTTCAAAAGGTAGTTTACATCCCATATTTTCATGAACATTGGTGATAACAGAAACTTTATTCTCATAGCCTTCTTTTTCCAGGATCTTTTTTTCCACATCACTGACAACAAGGATCTCATCTGCCATATCTGCAAGAAAAAATTCAATCTTTTTCCAATAATGAGAATCAGAATTTGAATCATACCTGGATTTTCTTTGCTCCCTTAAAAAATGCAGATCCACTGTATCGTATATGATCCTGGCATTTGTATAGGTTTTTGCAGAAAAAATCATATTAATGGCAACATGGGGACGGGAAAATATTATCAAATCAAGATATTGACCATTAGTCTGAAGATATTCCTCAAATCGGACATTTCCATAAAGGGCTTCAACTCCAATTCTCTGAAGATGCTTTGTATACTCATTAAAGGCTCTGTTTTCAGGCCAGAAAATTACTTTATTACCTAAGCTCACAAGAAGTTTTAAAATACTGAACATTCTTAAGGATCCGGAATCCTTGTCAAATGTAGGCGCATAATGATCTACCACGAGGATGGTTTTACCGCTATATCTCTGCCGTGCATCAAAAAGTTTTTCAGGGCCTTCATAGTGCTGGCTCTTAAGAATTTCTTTCCATTTTTTTAAGAATTTTTTATTATTTTCCTGCTGGAATTTCTTAACCCCCTTGTTGATATCTGTTCCGGCTGAGACACCTTCATGGTGAATCACTTTTGCTTCCGGCTGGAATATAACCTTATACCCCATTTTTCTTACGGTGAAGCAAAGGTCGGTGTCTTCATAATATGCCGGTGCATACCTCATATCAAACCCGCCGGCCTTTTCCCACAACTTCTTTGGGATCATCAAACAGGCCCCGGAACAATAGTCCACCTCTTTTTTATAGGAATATTCCGGCAGATCCGGGTTATCCCCACGGCCGTAATTCCACCCGGTGGCATCCTGCCAGATGATATTTCCCGCTTCCTGAAGACTCCCGTCAGGGTATAGCAATTTGGCCCCTGTTATTCCAACCTTCTCATCAGCTTTGAAAGGTTCAAGCATTTTGTCAAGCCAGTGTGAAGTGACTTCAGTGTCATTATTTAGAAAAAGAATATACTGACCTTTTGCATGTCCGGCTCCAATGTTGCAAGCTTCTACAAACCCTTTATTTTCTTTATTGATAATAGCAACAAGACCTTTTGTCTCCTTTAAAAGCTTTGGCGTAGTATCCGAAGATGCATTGTCAACCACAATCACTTCATAGGAAAGCCTGGTATCTGAACTTTCGACAATGGATTTCAGGCATTTGTAAGTATATTCAACTTTATTGTAATCCGGTATAACAATACTGATGATAATTTCATCCTGTTGTACAAAGGTTAAATCGTACCTGACGGCATCTTTTTTTTGGGGCAATCCGGGCAACCGTTTAATAATCTTATTTGCAAAAGAAACGGGACCTTCTTTAAACAATACCAAAGGGGCGAGCATTGAAAGCCTGTAACATCTTCTTGACTTTGTATTCTCCGGCATCAGCTTATCAATGAACGATCTGTATTTTTGAAGCATGCGCCATGCCAGGGAGTGATGGATGACATCAAGTTGTTCCTGAATGATATGGGCATGGGCCTGAATATACTGAAAATCATTTTTAACAGTTTCACAGGATAGGATTCTTTTTTTAATTTCCTGCTGCTGCCTTTTGATTTCAGCCTGGTAACCTGAGTGAACGTTTTCCATCTCAGTTTCCAGGCGGGTTACTGCATCTTCATAGACAGTCCGGTCATCTTTATATTCTTTGTTAAGCAGGTTTATTGTCTGATTATGTTCCTTATTAAACCGATCTATTTCAATTTTGTATTCTTTATGGAGTGTATGAATCTCAGTTTCTAATCTTGATTTCTCGTCGGATAATACTTGATGATACTTTTCTTCTTTTTCAACAAGTTCCTTGTTAAGTCTTTGGATCTCCTTTTTATGCCAGTCAAGATCCTTTTGGATTGAAACCATCTTGCTTTCAATGTCCAGACGAATCTGTCTTTGTGATCGTGCTGCATCTTCGAGACCTTTTTTCCACCCGTCGACAGTTGCGGGAAAAGCCTTAATAATAAACTGATAAGTTTGAAACTCCGGATTAACTTTCTCGATATAGGCTGTGACTTGTCTTGGATATTTTTCCCACTGGGTCCTAAGTTCGGTATCTTTTGGATGGACAATGACCCTGTCCAGATGAGAAACCAGGTATCCTGCATTGTCCATCATCCGGGTAAAATTGTCTTTATCAAAAAAATGCAGGTGGGTGTTGTCCAACAGGCCTGTATCACGATACTGAACTTTTCCGTCGAGAAATTCCAGTGCCACGGAACCGTGAGCCCCATTGGGGATGGATATCAATAAAAAACCCTCAGGCGATAAATATTCCCTTAATTTAACCAATAACCTTTTGGCATCTTTCAGGTGTTCAAGAATATCAGCCATGATAATAATATCATATATGTTATTCAGGCCGATTTTTTTAAAATCCAGGATTTCCACATCACCGATTGCCATTTTTTCACAAAACGGTGCAGCAAGGCCTGCAGTATCCTTATCAATTTCAATACATACAACCCGGCAGTTTAATTCTTCTTTCATGTAACGGGTCATATAACCGGATGCACAGCCAAGCTCAAGAACATAACTGCCCTTACCCACCATTTCCAATATTTTTGTATGGGAAGAGTCTTTGTTTTCAAGATCTAACTCATAATTATATTTTAAATCTGCCAAAACCGTTTTTCACCCAATTTAAAAATTTTTATATCCGTTAAGATTCAATTTACTCATAGGTCGTAACTTCTGTTTTCACAGGTATATCCAGCATCCCATATGAAAGTTCAGGACTGTCAAGTGTGAAGACTGTAAAATTATCGAGCCAGTCATATACGATATGGTTCTCAATGGTGCCTTCACCAAATCCTGCCGAAATTGAATAACTGCCTGACCGAAGTTGGGGAATGGAAAAAACAAATGTAACATTTAAAGTACTATTGGCACGGCATGATTTTAAAGCATTATCCGTATCACTATTGGTTTTGATCAATTCATTGCCTAGAAGATCTTTAATTATAAATCCTGCCATGGGCATTTCAATATTTTCAAAACATTTGATATGCAAAGACAATCTTATTTTCATACCGACTTTAAAGGTATCACGTTTTTTACCTTCAAAATCAGTCACTGTAAATCCAATGACTTTTGCCTTATCATTGCCGAACCTGTTATCAAAGTGTTTAATTTTTTCAAAATTATCAAGGCTGCAGTCCTGATTTTTTTTATCATCATTTTCATTTAAGACAGAACCATCCTTTTCACAATTGTCTTCTTCGCCATTCCAGATAATCCTGTAATATTCCTGAACCACATCATCAGGCTGTCCTATGGAAATCATCTCTCCTTTGTCAAGCAGTATCGCCTTTGTGCATAATTTAACGATGGCCCCGGTGTCATGGGTAACAAAAAAAATGGTCTTTCCGTGTTCCTGGAAATCCCTTATTTTGGCCATGCATCTGTGCTGAAAATATATATCTCCCACAGCCAGGGCTTCATCAACAAGCAGTATATCAGGATCAACATTCACAGCAGTGGCAAAAGCCAACCTTACATACATACCGCTTGAATAATTTTTTACAGGTTGGTCAATAAAATGACCAATCCCGGCAAACTTTTCAATGTCATCAAACCTGGCTGATATTTCTTCATGCTTAATACCGAGTATTGACCCATTTAGATATACGTTCTCTCTTCCGGTAAATTCAGGATCAAATCCGCTTCCAAGTTCAAGAAGTGCAGAAATCCTTCCATTGACTTCAATGGTACCTGAAGTCGGGGTCACGATTGATGCAATAATCTGTAAAAGTGTACTCTTTCCGGAACCATTTTTTCCAATGACACCAATGGTCTCCCCTTTTCCCACGGAAAATGAAATATCTTTGAGAGCTGTAAATTTTCGATGGAATTTCTTCCTTCCCCTGAACAAGGCTTCTTTGAGCCGTCCTGAAGGATCATCATACAGCTTGTAAATCTTGGAAAGATTTTCAACATGAATTGGTAAATTCATATAAAAGCCTGCTCTTTTATATATCTGCTAAAAAGATCTTTTCACCCTTCTTTTCATGGGCCAACCGAATCTCATTGGCCAGGGCCTGGAACTCTTTAAATTTAGTGATCAAATCCATATGTGTAATTGTCGGCAGATTCAAACTTGAATCATCATAATAATTCTTTGATTCGGTTATACCTGAAAAATATTTTTTTTCAACACATTCATCATAAAGTTTAGTTCCTCGGAATGGTTGAAACAAAGAAACACTGACAAAATGCGGATTAATTATCCTGTTCAATTCCATGGTTTCCTCTATTGTTTCAACAGTTTCACCAGGAATACCAACAATGTTATATGTCCAGACCTGAATTCCCTCTGCCTGGGCATCCCTGCATGCAGCAATGATTCTTTCGTCGGAAACCTTCCGGTTCATCACCTTTCGCCGAAGATGCTCATTGCCTGACTCAAGACCAATATAAATCAAAGAAAGGCCGGCATTCGCCATCAGATGAAATGTCTTCCGGTCCATGGTTTCAGCGCGGATAAAACAACCGAACGGAAATCCGAATTCTGCTTGATATAGCTCACAAAAAATTTTAATCCATTTTCTATTGTATCCAAAATAATCATCATAAAAATTTAAGGTATTGATGGTATAGTTATCGTTAAGTTCCCGTATTTCTTCCATGACATTTTCCGGACTCCGCTGTCTGACCCAGCTTCCTTTTCCCTTGTAAATGGCCTTGAATGCAGTGTTGGCACAAAAAGTACAACTATAAGGACACCCCCTGGACGAAATGATGACCGGTTCAGTCTTGCAACTGTTTACAATTTCCTGGAATGGTAGAAGATCTCTATCGGGAAATGGAATCGTATCCAGGTCATTGATCAAGAATCTGGGTTCGTTCTTAAAAATATCACTCTGTTCATTTTTTGCCCAGATATTGGGAATCGTTGCAAGATTCCCTCCGTTGCCCATACGCTCCAGCAAGTCTGCCAGGGGATACTCCCCTTCGCCCACACAAAGCAGATTGATATTGGGATCGGCAATAACCTCTTCCGGATTTAATGTAGCATGGGGGCCACCACAAATAATAGGGGCCTGAAATTTTGTTTTGATCAAAGCAGCACATCTTTTCACATGAGGCCACTGATGGGTGACAACTGAAAAAGCGATAATATCCGGATTGGTTTTGCCGATATAGGAAAGAATATAATCATCCTGCATATCATCAACCACATACAAACAATCGGTTGAATGACCTTTTTGTTTAACGACTGCGGAAAGAATCCCTATTCCGGATGGAAAATGTTTTAAATTGTATGTTTCCAGATTTATATAAACAAATAATACTTTCACATTCAAACTCCTAAAATTATTTTGTACTTTTCTCAACAACATCTATAATCATTTTATCTTTTGACGTTATTATTTAAAGTACATCCGCAAATGCTCTTTTGGTTTTCATAAACCAGGTAAATCCCAAAACAAGTATAATCACCGAAATTATAAAATAGATTGCAAACCATGGCCAATCGGGTGTCTGACCCCATAAAATCACTCTTCTAGCATCCTCAACAAATACTGCTATGGGATTTATCTGGCAATAAACCCTCAGGCTTTCCGGCACAGCTTTCAAAGGGTAGAATATGGGAGACATAAAGAGGAGCATGGTCACAACAACACCGATTATTGAACCGATGTCCCGGATAAACACACCTAATGAAGCCAGAAAATAACTACATCCCAGTGTAAACATAATGACTGGAAGCCATACAATGGGCAGCAACAGCAGGGTCCAGCTCAGAGTCTGGGTGTAAAGTATTTTTGTAACCACAAGTACTGACAGGCCAAACAAAGAAAATACAACAGACTCGATAAGTTTTACCACCGGCAGGATTTCCAGAGGGAACACCACCTTTTTCACAAAATTTGCGTGGCCCAGGATCAACCCCGGAGATGCATTCACGGTATCTCCTATGATATTAAAAATTAAAATACCGGTAAAAAGGGCTAAAGCAAAAGACAACCGTCCCTGGTCAAGCTCCTGTCCCCATTTTGCTTCAAAAATAACAGAAAATACAAAGGTATAAACCGCCAGCAGTATCAAAGGCTGTATAAAAGCCCATACAATCCCAAGCAGGGAGCCCCTGTACCGGACAAGAATATTTTTTTTTGAAAGCTTTGCAATAAGCCCGCGATGATTCCACAGATGATTAATTATTTTAAATGGATTCAGGCAATATCCCAGCGAATAATTCATTGATTTAATTATTTATCTGTTTCTGGTTTATTTTTTGGAGATTGGTTGATCCTCAAGCTCAGAGCCGTACAAATCCCTTTTATGCCTTTATATGCCATTTCCCTGTCTCTTTTATTTCTTCTGTACTATTTTAGAACACATCACACCCTCAAGTATAATGTGCACTAAAAAATCAGACCTTACATATGATTTTTATCTTGCAATTGCAATGAAAATTATATAAATCCAAAATTACTAAAGGCTTAAAATGGTCAATTTGATAGATTTTTAATGTAAAAATGAATATGAATAATACATCCGACTTAAACCTGATTGATCGGGTTGGTGCAAATACAATTATTGATACAGATTTGGAAGTGGTCATTTCCAATTGTACTGCAAATGAAACAAGAGGAATCTATATTGGATCTGATTGCAGAATCTATTCGAGAAACAGAATGGTTCTTGGGGATATGCAGGAAAATCCTGACGCAAACATGATGATCAAAAATAATGTGATGATCAATGCAGGATGCTACCTTTCGGGAGAAGGAGGACTTGAGATTGAGGATTACGTGCTGATTGGCCCAAACACCTGTATCCTTTCAGCAGGGCATAATTACTCTGATCCATCAACCCCTATACAGAAGCAAGG
>NZ_JAIOSW010000466.1 GCF_021107415.1 Desulfobacula sp. | reverse complement strand
TGAAAAAGAAAAAATGGAAGAAATCGTTCAGGAAAGTGAAAAAGAGTTTCTTCTTCTAAAGGATCAAATAGAAGCCGAACAAAAAGATATTGAAAAAAAATCAAAGGATGACAGAGAGCTTCTTGATGAATATCTTGCCCAGCAAAAAGATATTGGAAAAAATATTGATCCTTCTTTAATGACCCGATTTGTAAAAATTTCAAAAATGAACAAGGGTCTTGCAGTGGTAAAGGTGAGAAAAGAGGTGTGCATGGGATGTTTTATGAATATACCGCCTCAATTATATATTGAAGTGCAGCGGGGTGATTCATTGATTTTGTGCCCGCAATGCAGTAGAATACTTTATTATGAACAATCGGTCTGACCAGGAAAAACGATCGCTGGGGGGGGTAAACCCCTGGAGGAAAGTCCGAACACCGCAGGACAGGACGCTCCATAACGTGGAGTCACGGTGACGTGAAGGAAAGTGCAACAGAGAGTAGACCGCCTGGATTGCCAAGATTGAAATAAAGGCCAATCCTGGTAAGGGTGAAACGGTGCGGTAAGAGCGCACCAGTTTTCCAGGTGACTGGAAAAGCTTGGTAAACCCCGTCCGGTGCAAGACCAAATAGGAAAACGTTTGAGGGTTGTCCGCCCGAGTTTTCGGGTAGGTCGCATGAGGTGTGCGGCAACGTACACCCCAGATGAATGATCGTTGACCTGTTCAAGGTAACGAGAGCAGGTAACAGAATTCGGCTTATAGACTGGTCAGGCCGTTTTTTTTATTTCTGATGTTGGATTATAAATTATGAGTTTTACTTGCGATATTTCATATAAAGAAAAAGCCAATATTTTTTCTTTTGAGTATTTAAAATGCATTTTATTTGTTGTTGGAGTTGAAGATGATGAGTATATCTATACAAAAAAATTATACTCAAAACTTATTACAACCTCTCATATCCTTGAAGATTTTTTGGATTTCCACGGGGCTAAAAAAAATAAAGAATGGGTATTTTATCGTGAATTGTCTGCGACCATTCGGCATCTTGCATTGGCGTGCTATTCTCAAAGACGTATTCTTAATCGGTTTAAATTTTATTTTTTTGAACAAAATCGCTATGAGACATTTAAGCTTGAAGCGTTTGATACACTGAAGATTTTACAGGAATCCATAAGGCTTGCAGCTCCAGTGATCATAGAAGAAGCCCGCCGTCTGAAAATCAATATACCGGATACTGGGTATAATTTGAGTTATTTCCCTGGAATTTCATCTACACAACAGCTGGATCACAATATAGATGATTTTAATGCCAAAGATCAACAAAAAGAGAACCTGACGCGTATTGCCAGTGAATTTTTGGAAGTTGTAAAAGATTTCGATCAATTAGCATTTTATGAGCGCTATGACTTAAAAAAACTAAATGAGCTTGTACCTGAACAAATCAATGAAGTTACTATTAGAAGATATGAAATGTTGATTCATAATATCCAGTCTTCATTTGATTCATATGTGGTAAATACAAAATCATCGTCAGAAGATATTATGCTTGAGCAGCTTAGAAGCCATTTTTCTGTTGTATTTCATCTTCTTCAGGTAGCGGGCAGATTATTACATTTTTATGAACGTCATATGTATGACATTGGATTTAAGGATGTATACAAAAATGTCAGTGTGTCTTTATCCGATTTGATTGATCCGGATGTTTTGCTGGATCGGGCGGTTAATTACTGCTTGTTTTATGCCAGGAAATTTTTATCCTCAGGAAAAGAACTGGCATCCAGAATATTGAATGAAAATATGGAAACCTCTACCATAGAAGTTGGAATTCCCATGGATCGAGGATTCCATAGTCGTCCAAGTCTTTTGGTCGCTAAAATTGTTCAGCATTATGGCGGTGAAGTTAGGATGCTTGTCAATAATGATATTTTTGATGCTGCAAGTGTTTTGGATATTCAATGGGCCGGCGGAAAAATAAAAAAAGAAGAAGTAGAAATCGTTCAGTTTAAAGGTGACTTGCGGGCATTAACCGATCTTCAAATTCTTGCGGGTGTGAATTATGGAGAAGACCATATGGGTAAAGGAATCCCCTTACCCAAAGAACTGTCTTATTTGAGCTGAAATGGATGAATTAAGACATTTTGCCATCATTGTTGCCGCAGGCAAAGGCCTGCGAATGGACCAAAAGATGAAAAAGCAATATCTTCATTTGGATGGTATCCCAATCCTTACCCGCACCATTATGGCGTTTGATAAGTGTGACCCGGTCCATGAAATTATCCTTGTTGTCCCAAAACAAGAAAAAATGTATTGCAAAACCCATATTATTGATCCATATGGGTTTAAAAAAAAGATTCATTTAGTTGAAGGCGGAAAAAAAAGGCAGGATTCTGTCTTAAAAGGCCTGAACTATATTCGTGATAAAATGAGCCGGGATAAAGAAGCCATCATAATGATTCATGATGGTGTACGCCCTTTTGTAAATCAAAATATTATAAAAGATTGTATCTGGAATGCCGTTGAATATGGTGCCTGTATCCCTGGGGTTAAAATAACAGATACGGTAAAACATGTCTCTAGTGATTATTTTATTCAAAAAACATTAAACAGGGAGAATCTCTATAACGCCCAGACACCTCAAACCTTTAAACTGGACTTGATTTTACGCGCATTCGAGCACGCAGGGAAAATTTTATTTTTAGGAACCGATGATGCTTCACTAGTTGAACATTTAGGTCACAAGGTGGTTATCATAAACGGTTCTAAGCTAAATATTAAAATTACGACTCCGGAAGACCTTGTTTTGGGAAAATATCTATTGACTTTGAAATTAAGTTAAGCATAATAATAAAAATAGTCTTTATCCATGCACATAATCGGAGGTACCATAATGGCGGAAAAACCTGCATTAAAGATTGGTTATCTTAAAATTACAGATCATCTTATTCTTGGCGTTACAGACCTTAAATTAAAAAAGGGTATGGAGAAGTTTGAACACTGTACTCTTAACCCTGTGCTGAAGAATGGATGGAATGAGGTGGCGGATGCACTTTCAGTGAAGTCCCTTGATGGTGCCCTGATACTTGCTCCGACGGCTATGGATCTTTTTAAAGCGGGTACTGATATAAAACTCTTGCTGTTTGCCCATAAATCAGGAAGTATTTTGGTTAAAAGTAAAAATGCTCATATTGAGAAGATTGAGGATTTTGCCGGAAAAACTGTTCTGATCCCTTATCAACTGTCAGTTCATAATATGCTGTTTCACAAGCTTCTGTCCGAAAAGGGCTTAAAGCCCGGAAGATCAACCGAAAAGGGTATTGATGTCACTCTCGAAGTTGTTGCGCCCTTCCAGATGCCTGAAGCGTTAGAATATGACGAAGAGGGTGAAATCGGAGGGTTTATTGTTGCAGAACCCATTGGATCACAGGTTATCGCCAAGGGGTTTGGAGAAGAATTTTATCTTTCCAAAGATTTATGGCCGAATCATCCCTGCTGTGTTTTTGTCGTGCGAAATGAAATTATTGAAAAACATCCCGAAGCAATTCAGGAAATCTGTGACAGTTTTGTCAAATCCGGACTTGCCATAGATGCGCAACCCGGACCGGCTTCAATTATTGGTGGCGATTTTCTTTCCCAGGATAAAGAAGTGATCAAAAAAGTGCTCACTGATCCTCCTGATCGTATCCTGACAGGTGAGCTGTTCCCCATCATTAAGGATCTTGATACAATCCAGAAATACATGATGGACGAGATGAAAATTATGACAAGCTTGATTGATCTTGAAAAATTTGTTGATACAAGTTTTGCAAAAAAGGCAGGTGCAAAATAGACCTTGATTATTTTGCAGACTCAATGAATTTATAGATTTGCGAAATTGCTTTTTGGCCCCATTCCGGTTTTCCGGACAAAGTTTTAATTTTATTCTTGTTTAGACGGTCTGTTGCCTCTTCAACGCTTAAGCCATCCGATTTTAGTTCAATAATAATCTTCATGATGGCTGCTTTATATTTTCCCAAATCCTTTTCAGGTGAAATATCGATTTTTATCGCTGGTGTGTCTTCTATTTCATCTTTTCCGGAAGAAGGTTCTTTATAAGTTTTTGGATCATCAATCAGTTTTGATAAATCATCCATTTGCAGGGAATCGTCTGTTATCAATAAAGAGAGATCATCCAAATCCCGGGCTTTCTGCCCGGAATCTGATGAGTCGTCTATGAGTTGAGACAGATCATCAAGTTCAATAGACGGCTCTATTGCCGGTTCGTTATCAGTCTGGTCAATTAAGGCGGATAGGTCATCCAAAGCGAGAGGTTGATCTGTCTGTTCCCGATCTTTTGGGATATCATCTGCTGCGGCGGCTGGATCAAGAAGTAATGATAAATCATCCAGTTGTACAGATTCAGCACTTGCTAAAGGATCTTCATCAATCAGTTCAGACAGATCATCAATTTTATCATCTGGTTTATCATCTGGTTTATCATCCGATTCTTCTGTCTCATCCAATAACAATGACAGATTATCAAATTCTTCAAGTATAGCGTCCTCTTCAAGCAGAGAAGACGGGCCGGCATCTGTTTTGTCAAAATTGTCCTGGTCTTGAATCAGACTTGAAAGATCATCAAGCTCAATAGGTGTGTCTTCTTGTATAGTTTCATCCGCAACAATTATGGATGCAGCCTGGTGGGCTATCTGTCGGGCAGCAGGGTCGCCTGTCCTGAGCCGGTTCATTTCCTGCAAAGCCGCGGCTATATTATTCATGGCATCAGCTTTTTTTTCTTCAGCTTCAGCTCTTTTTTCAATGGCAAAAGCCTTTCTCTCCTCAACTTCAGCCCTTTTTTCATGTGCTTTGGCAATCCTTTTTTGCTGTTCTCCAATGTCGGTGATAAGTGATTCTATAATATTTAATCCGCCATTATTCAAGCGGATGTCTTCATTTTTCGAAGGGTTTGAAAAATCATCTGAATTACCATTGCGTAAGACGTCCAGTTTTTTTTCAATCTTGCTTGGAAGCATCCCCATGTCAAGGTTCTCTTGTATTATAAATAATAATTTAATAGTCTTGTCAGGATGATAAAAGGCTTGCCCGTCAATGAGGTCACAAGGCAGCCATTTTTTAAAGCGTTTCAGCATGAATTTTGTCGTAGCTTTACCCGTATTCAGTTCTTCAGCAATGTCTAAAACAGATAAAAGTTTTTCCCGGGTCATTTTTTCCTCATCTTTATTAAATTGATTTAACATAGCTTGAATCGACAATTAATGTAAGTTTATTGAATTTTTATAAATAAATAAAGTCCTGTTCAAAAGAAAATCAAAAAAAATCTTGTGACAGGTATTTTTTTTAAGGATGATCGCAAGTAGATTGAAGGAATTCCAGATGTGCCGGCAGGAGTAAAGGCAATCCTTTGGGCTAAACTTCATCGGACATCCATGTCCGATGAAGAGGTGAAATCGCTGCTCTCAGCGTCGTGCCTCCGCAGCGATTTTAACCCGCCCAAAGCATCACCTTCACCCCTGCCTCCGCCAAAGCAGTTCTGTAAGATGTGCTATTATAAAGAATGCTGTGGAAAGATGTCCTAAATGAAACATGTTAGGGAATATAATTGAATCTTAATTTTTTGTAAGAAGTTAAGATTTGAAACGACTTATGGGTAATATTGAATTTAAAATTCATGATATTTTGTTATCTGTTTTGAACTTATTTTTTTGAATACTGTAGCAAAATAGAACGACTATCATTTAGATAATTTTTTTCAGTCCACTCCCACTTTCTACTCCAATAATCATACCATGATGGATGAAGCATTGTTGCAACATGATACCCATCAACCTTTTTTGCACCCCCTTCAATACTAATTTTTACACCAGGAGGTTTCTTTTTTAAAATTTGATCGTAAATTGCTTCTAATGCCGTTCCTCCCACGCAAACAATTAGTTCAGGTTGAATCATTTCGATTTCCTGCATCAGGTGAACAATGCAATTATTTTTCACTTTTATTTTTTCTTCTGGAGTAAGTCCTGGAGTGAAGCATTTTACTGTATTGGTCACATAGAAATCATTGGACAGATCAAATCCCATTTTTTTAATTTGTATTCTGAATTTAATTCCTGAATTGCGATTTGTTATAGTCAATCGCATATGAATTGATACTTGACTAAGACAGATATTACATGATAATCTATCCATAATTTCAACCACTATATAAGGATAGGTTATGATTTCACGCCGCGGCAAGCCATTGACACCGGA
>NZ_JAIOSW010000493.1 GCF_021107415.1 Desulfobacula sp. | reverse complement strand
AATCCCTGATGCAGTCCATTAAAAAGGGAGCTATTTCCTATCTTTCCAAAGAACATTTAAGTGAGCTTGATTCATTGCTTAATGAACTTTTAGGCGCACATAACGACGGCAAACCCACCTGGAAACTTTTATTTAAAAAACTGGGGAACCATTTTAACCTGCGCTTTGGGAAAGACTGGAAAGATGACGACAAAGATTTCTGGAATGATTTTGAGAAAGACTGGGAAGTTTCAAGGGGTATCCAGGAAAGATTGCTGCACGATAAAAATATTATCGATAAAGGGATATAACCCCATAAAATAAATAAAAAACAGGGATTGCAGGAAGTCAATTTCCTGTAATCCCGGCTATTTTGTTAGACAATGAATATAACCTTTTGTTTTTTCTACAGGTATCCAAAAAGCCTGGGCAAAAAGAGTACAACTTCCGGGAAATATGTCAAAAAGAAAAGTACCCCTATTTGAATAAGCAAAAATGGCATTACTGCCCTTGAGACATAGATGATATCCCGCTTGGCGAGTGCCCCCGTAATAAACAGACTGACGCCCATGGGTGGTGTACAATATCCAATGGCAAGGTTTACAGTCATAATGAGCCCGAAATGCATTGGATCTACATTAAAGGGACCCAGCAATGGCAGAAATACAGGACCCAATATCAATGTCGCTGAAATAATATCCATGAACATGCCGATAATAAGCAGCAGGATGTTCATGGCCAGTAAAAAGACAATGGGTGAATCAATATTTGCCACAACAATTTCTGCAACCCTGTTGGGAATATTCTCAAAGGTGAGATATCTTCCAAAACATGTGGCCGACGCCACAATCAATAAAAGTGTTGCACTGGTGACCGCTGAAGAAACCGTGACATTCTTAACGTCTATAAAATTCATGGACTTATAAATGAACAATTCCACGGCAAATGCATAAACACTTGCCACAACCGCTGCTTCATTTGCAGTGAAAACACCTGAAAATATACCGCCGAATATGATCACGATCAGCATAACCGCCCAGAAACCTTCTTTCAATATATGGTAGAGCTGTTTAAAATCAGGTGCAGGAAGCCGCTTGATATCAGTCCGCTTTCTGTAAAGAAGCCATGAGTAAAAACAAACACATAGAATGATCAATATCCCGGGAACAAATCCTGTAATAAAAAGGCCTTCCAGAGAGACATTGCTGATCATGGAATAAAAAATCATGCTGATACTGGGCGGGATGATCACACCCAAATTTGGAGAGGTGGTCATCAGCCCCAGGGTATAATCTTCATCATATCCGTTCTTTATCAATGCAGGAATCATAAAACCGCCCAGGGCAACCACGGTTGCAACCGTAGATCCTGAAATGGCACCAAACAGGCCGCAGCCGATGACACCGGCCATGCCTAAGCCGCCCGGCAGCCAGCTGACCAAGGCATTGGCAAGGTTGATCAATTTTTCAACCATTTTCCCTTTGGTCATGATATTACCGCAAAGGATAAAGAACAGAACAACCACAAGCGAAAAATTATCAAGGCTTCGAAAAAGCGTCTGTGCCAACAGAGCGGGAGGAATATCAAGGAATACGACAAACCCGATAGTTGCTGTAAAAAACAGACATAAAAAAACAGGTATATATGTTGTCATAAAACCCAGGAGAATACATAGAATAATCAAATCACTAATCTGCATGGAAATAAACCCTTTTATCTATTTGGGATATCCGGTTTGAATATCTTGAATCATCACCTGAACAGTTCTGAAAAATACCATCACGCCCATTACAGGCATGATGGAATATATTACCACAAGCGGAATCTGCATGATGATTGTTTTCTGGCTTGTCATATACTGAAGGTGGGTCATTTTATACCCATAGAAAACCATCATGCCGGTAAAAACAAGCATCAGGATATTGGAATAAAATGTCAATCCTGGTTTAAGCCTGGGAAAAATCTGAACAACTGCATCAATTTTGATCATCGCCCTTTGCTTGATCGCCACACTGGCACCCACAAATGTTGAGTAAATAATGACAATACGCACCAACTCTTCACTCCAGGCAAGGGTATAGTTAAACCCATACCTTAAAATAACGTTGGCAAAAAGAGATAAAAGAGCTACTATTACAATAATAAAAAGGGTCCACTCTTCAATATTGGAGACAATGGTGTCTAATTTTTTAAAAAATTTCCCAAGCATAAACCAAGTCCTATTTAGCGTTTGTTATCAATCAACAATCAAATTATTGTAGCAATCCCTGAACTTCTTTTAAGAAATTATCCGGTTTGTAAGTATCACCAGGATAAAGTTTGTTAATTTCAGGGGCATATTTATCATATGTTCCCTTGCTCTGTTTCAGCAAAGTTGCCATATCTGAATCAGAAAGTTGAAAAAATTCAACACCGGCTGTTTTTGCTTTTGCGATATTGGTATTTTCTTCTGTGAGTGATTTCACCCTGCTTTTTGCACAGACATCATGAACACTGGCAATAAAAGCACCTCTTATGTCAGCGGGAAGCTTTGCAAGCCAGGCTTTGTTAAAAATCCAGATAAAAAGCCCCTGGGCATAGTTGATCTGGGTAAAATACTTGGCCACTTCAAATTTCTTTGTTACATTGCAAACGGTGAGCGTATGATCAAGACCTGTGATAACACCCTGTTTGAGCGCAACCGGTACATCAGGCCACGGCATGGAAACAGGATTGAATCCCCAATTCCTGTAACTTAACTGATTAACAGCGGCTTCTGCAATCCTGAACTTTACCTTTTTGGCATCTGTAATATTTCTAACGGGAATGGTGGTTGCCCAGCCATAGTTTCCATAGCCTGTAATATCAAGCCCGGTAATCCCCTGATGATCCATTGCATTTAAAAAATGATTAAAAATCTTTTTATTGTTGATAAATTTATCAAGATTTTCAAAAGAATTCACAAGGAAAGGCAAATTCACGATTCCAAATCTTGGGCCCAGGTTGGTTGCAGCCACAGAGCTGACTCCCATACCTTGAACAGCACCCATCTGAACCATGTTTAGTACTTCCACCTCACCGCCCAGCATGGAATAGGGTTTAAAGTCCACATAGACTTTGCCGTTTGTTCTT
>NZ_JAIOSW010000374.1 GCF_021107415.1 Desulfobacula sp. | reverse complement strand
CACTACTCCTCCATTCGGATTCACTGTATATACAAAGTTCATGGATACCTCCTTTTCGTTTGATGTTCTGTCCTTCACCCTGTCCGGGGCATTACCCCCGGCATTTGGCTACTATGACGTCTGCTGACTTCTGTCCCATCACCTGTCAGGTTACCCTGATCGGCGCAATGAAATCTCTTTTACAGGTGCTGCCCATTGTTCGTGACTCATCACCGTCGGCAACAGCCGGTAATGCCTTGGCCTTGGTGTCCCGGTATGGCCCAAGCCGGGATTTATTGCAAAAGAAATTCAGGGCATGTAAAACAGATATCCCCGGATAAGAACGTGAACTTTCACTACACAACCGCAGCATTTAACCTGTCTGCTGAATCCAAAGGCTTTGTCATGTTGTGCTGACTTACCCGGAGACCAGGCCTTATATGCTATTTCTGTTCGTCGGCTCATAGTTTTGCACTCCAAGTTCCTTCGGTTCCTCACGGTTCCGCCCTTGTTTTCGGCTAATACTTCGGCTAATGCTATATGCACCAACAGGATTCACGTATACCCCGTCTTGATTTATTCGGTGGTTTTAAGCCAATACTCTATTTCGAGAAAAGTTCCAGGGCTATCGTTAATCATTTTGATTATTTTATTTCTTGTTGGAACTTATATCTATAATGGCAAAAAATTATACAACTTGTTTAAACAAAGGAATAATTTGCGAGTTGGGTATGAGTCTGAGGTCGCAGTTGGACAGGGACTGCAAAATCTTGCCAAATCTGAATTCAATATCTTTCATGATTTCCCTGCTCAAAAGAATTTTAATATAGACCACATTGCCGTCGGACCCCAAGGTATTTATGCAGTTGAAACCAAAGGTCGAGCTAAGTTTGAAAAGACAGAAAATGAGAATTGGAAACTTCAGTTTGACGGAGAGAAATTGTTTTTTCCCGGATGGGTAGAAACAAACCGATTGATCAGTCTATTCGCCAAGCCAAATGGCTTCAAAAGTGGATAGAAAATTCAACAGGAGATAGCCATTATGTTACACCTGTTCTGGCAATACCTGGATGGTATATTAAACAAACTAAATCAAGTGAATTAAGAATAAGCAACGGGAAAAACTTTGATTTTCTTTCAAAAGGAAACTCTGTGTTAACGGAGAAGCAGATAGGCATTATTTCATTCCAGATCGAGAAAATGTGTCGCAATGTCAAGCCAAAAGCATATAAGAAAAAAGAAACAACAAATTTTAACAATTAAAATGCACCGGCTGCGAGCCGGTGATTTTAGTGGTTCACTTGGACACACGCGGGCGGCCTGGCAAATTATCCGATTACATGGTACTGCTGAAGCTTTGCTTCAGCAGTAGTCAAAGGTGAATTAACCACCCCACTGCACATGGACAAGCCAGTGAGCTAAACATTGACTTGGGACCATGGCATCACAAATTGTTTATTGACAATATGTAGCCATGTGGCTACAATTAAACAATGATTGAAATTCAAAAAACTGATCTTTTTGTCAAATGGCTTGATAAATTACATGATATCCGCGCTCGTGCTCGTATTTTGGTTCGGATTAAACGACTAACTGATGGGAATCCTGGAGATGTTAAACCAGTGGGTGAAGGTGTTTCAGAGTTACGAATTAATTATGGACCAGGCTACAGAGTTTATTACAAGCAGTTCGGAGAATCTATAATTATTTTGTTGGCTGGTGGAGACAAGCGTACCCAGACATAAGATATCAAAACCGCCTTACGATTGGCGCAGAATTTATAGGAGTATATCATGGCTAAAACTATAACTACAAAATTTGATGTTTCCGAGCATCTTCGTAATCCAGAAGAAATGGCGGTTTATTTAGAAGCTTGCTTTGAGGAAGCCAATGGAGATGCTACGTTCATTGCTAAGGCTTTGGGTGATATTGCCCGGGCCAAGGGGATGTCTCAGGTTGCTCGTGATGCAGGCCTTTCCCGCGAAAGCCTTTACAAGGCACTCTCTGGTGAAAGAAATCCGGGCTTTGATACAATCCTCAAAGTCATTGGTGCTCTTGGTTTAAAATTGCATGCAGAAGCGATTCAAATGCCTGCCTAGGCAGCCCAGTCAAAGGTCCAACCGGATAAACAAGGGGCGGCTTTTTATTACAAGATAGAGATCAGGAGATCAGCTAGATCAGAGATCAGGGGACAGCTTACTTAATTCTAACAATTCAAATGCTGCGGGCAAGCCGCAGATTTAGTTAGCTTTGAAAAAAAGGGATGTCACAATGAAATATATAATGATGATGTTTGTCACAGCGATCTTGCTGCTTGTCGGCTGCGAATACGAATCCCCGTTGACAAAGGAACACAATATAGCGGTTGATCCTGCAGTGCTTGGTGTGTGGGAACCGATTCAGGTCAATGATGATAAAACGAAAAATGACGAACGGATGATGATCCTTAAATACTCAGACACCGAATACCTGATTCATTACCCGCCGGGAGGGAATGACGAAGCTTACTATCGGGGGTACCCCATCAAGATTGGTGGTGTATCGTGTGTTCAGCTTCAGATCATCGGAACTGCCGATGGCCCCTTTAAGAAAAACGAGAAGGGTCTTTTCCACGTGGCCTCGTATCACCTGACAGATGGCCAACTGGAGATCAAATTGTTGAATACTGATTTGGTGGATGATTCTTTGAAGACAACAGACGGATTGAGGGAGGCGTTTCTGAAGCACAAAGAGAACAAAGAGCTATTCAACGACCCTGGTGTCTTCAGGAAGATAAAGAAATAAGCTAACCCCTTCACTGGTGCCGACCCAAAAAGCCGGGCGGCACAGTTCAACCGTTATGTGTATAAATGAATTATAATCATATAAAGGATTTAATAATATGCCTTTCAATTTTATACTGCTATTTTCAATTACTGTATTTGTTGCCTCAATTATACCAGGTCCAAGTATGTTATTGGCTTTGACCCATGGTATGCATTACGGGGCCAAAAAAACCATAGCATCAGCGATGGGAAATGTAACGGTTACATTAATTCAAGCATCTATTTCCATTGCAGGCTTAGGAACAATTTTAATTGCTTCTGAAACTACATTTCAACTCATTAAATTGGCAGGGGCAGCATATCTCATCTATATGGGAATAAGTATGTTGTGTTCATCAAAAATGTCGTTATCACCAAATGAATTAAATCACACCAATAAATGGAATTCTTTAAAAAAAATGTACCTGCAAGCTGCCTTTGTGACCGCAGGAAACCCCAAGGCGATTGTATTTTTTACCGCAGTCTTTCCTCAATTTATTGACCCTAATGCAGCCTATTTGTCTCAATTCTGCATACTTATTAGCATTTGCGTTTTGATTGGATTTAGCTGCTTTATGATTTACGCAATATGGTGGCAAGAGGGTTTATGCTTAAACTTCACAGAGAAGGCTATATAAGACTGCCCGATAAAAGGAATAACCCGAATAATCCATTTATAAACCGCAAAAAACCTGCAAAAATTCAAATTGATCAAACAAAAATCAAAGCAGGGCTGGCACAGATAAAACCCAT
>NZ_JAIOSW010000044.1 GCF_021107415.1 Desulfobacula sp. | reverse complement strand
TCGCTGGTTCGATTCCAGCCGGGCGCACCAAATACACTCATGAATTCATCACTTAAAATAGGCCTTATCAGTTATCGGAGCAATCCCCACTGCGGCGGTCAGGGTGTCTATATCCGGCACTTGAGCCATGCCCTTTGTGACCTTGGGCATGATGTAGAAGTCATTGCAGGCCCGCCTGATCCCCTATTAAATAACCAGTTAAACAACAGGTTAAACAACAAGACAAATAACACTGTCACGCTCACCATGCTCAAGACCCTGGATCTTTATAATCCTGAAGATCTTTTCAGAACTCCACGTCTGGAGGAGCTCAAGGACCCCATCAACCTGATTGAATGGCTGGATATCTCCTTAATGGGCTACCCTGAACCCCTGACTTTTGGAATGCGGGTAAAAAAACACATCAAAGATACAAAAAAACAGTATGATATTATCCACGACAACCAGTGCCTGTCTTACGGTATTTTGTCCCTGGCAAAAAGAATGCCGGTTACTGCAACCATTCATCATCCCATGACAGTGGACCGAAGGCTTGCGGTTCAAAGTACAAAATCTTTTCTGAAAAAGGTCAAGGCTCTTCGATGGTATTCGTTTATCAGTATGCAGAAAAGAGTGGCAAAAAAACTGCCCTGTATTATCACGGTTTCAGAAAATTCCAAAAAGGATATTGCAAGAGAATTCAATATTCCTGAATCAAAATTTAAAACCATTCCCATTGGCATTGATACGGATAATTTTCATCCTTTGGACACTGTCAAAAAACAGCCCAACCGCATCATTGTCACCACTAGTGCGGACACTCCCTTAAAAGGACTGTATCATCTTCTTTTTGCAATAAAAGGCATATTGAAAACACGACCGGTCAAACTGGTGGTCATCGGCAGTCCCAAAAAAAACGGGGGCATTGAAAACCTGGTTAAAAAACTTGAGCTTGGACAACACATCACATTTACCGGCCGAATCGGCCATGAACAATTTGTCAGAGAATATGCCAAGGCCGGCATTGCGGTTGTACCGTCTTTATATGAAGGCTTCGGACTTCCGGTGGGAGAAGCCATGGCCTGTCGAATTCCGGTGATCTGCACCACAGGAGGAGCCTTGCCGGAAGTTGCCGGAGATGCGGCAAAGCTTGTACCACCGGCCAATGCAAAAGCATTGGAAAAGGCTATTTTAGAACTGCTGGACGATCCTTCCCAGTGTGAAGCGCTTGCCCAGAAAGGATACCAGCGGGTATTAAAAGAATTTACCTGGGAAAAAACCGCCATAAAAACCGTTGAAGCTTATAAAGAGATTATCAATGATTACCATTGATTTTAATCAACTTGATATTCATCCCAATGACAGAATCCTTGATATCGGATGCGGTGAAGGCCGGCATACCATCAAGGCCTGCCGGCAAAAAAAAACCCTGTGCGTTGGAGGGGATTTCGGTTTTAAAAATCTTATTGAAACACAAAAAAAAATAAGGTTTCACCAGGGTCTCAATGATCTTTGCTGCAAAAGTATTGATCTTTCCTGTATGGATGTTACAAACCTGCCGTTTAAAAACAGCAGTTTTGATATTGTCATCTGTTCGGAAGTCCTGGAACATATCCCGGATGATAAAAGAGCCCTGTCCGAGCTTGTCAGAATTTTAAAGCCTGGAAAAATTCTTGCTGTCAGTGTTCCAAGATTTTGGCCGGAAAAAATCTGCTGGCTTTTATCCGATGAATATTTTAATGCCAACATGGGACATGTAAGAATTTATAAAAAAGCTTCCTTGATCAAGGTCATTGAATCCTTTGGTGTAAGGTATTTTTTCTCTCATTATGCCCACAGTATCCACAGCCCGTTCTGGTGGCTCAAATGCCTTGTCGGACCCAACAGGACAGATTCAAAACTGGTAAACCTTTATCACAGGCTGCTGGTTTGGGATCTTATGAAAAAACCGAAATTCACTGCATTTATTGATAAACTGCTCAACCCCCTCCTCGGGAAAAGCCTGGTTCTCTATTTTAAAAAAGATTCAATTTTTTGATTAATCTTTTCCTGAAAAGTACTTAATGTTCAAATCGTATTTACATGTGGATAATCATTAATTTTTTCATCTGCTGTCAACAACAGCATATTGTGATGGCGTGCAGATGCAACAATGATCTGATCAGCCGGGTCTTTGTGAAATTTTCCAGGGAGAATAGTTGATTCTAATGAGACATCAACACAAAGCGGTATGATTTCAATGAATGGTGAACGGGTCGCCTTTTTAAGCCAGTCCCGAATAGGAATTGATAAAATTAATTTTCCTAAAGAAACCTTTTTGGCAACATCCCAAATACTTATAGCCGATAAATAAAAAGGATAATTTTGTTTATCTGAAACAACAGGCTTAATTTTTTTTGGAAGAGAATGAAAATCTTCAACCATCCACAACCAGATATTTGTATCAATCAGGTATTTTCGCTGCAAACGTCCCAATCCTCCTCACCTAGAGGTTCATCCCATTTGTCTGAATATGAAATAGTTCCCTGTAAACAATTAAGAAATTCTCCCGGGTCGGCTTTTTCAGTAAAAGGCGGCTGAACAACCGCTATGATTTTGCCACGTCTGGTGACCTGGATAATTTCATTTAGTTCTTCAATGGAACGAAATATTTGGGAACATTTGGCTTTAAATTCACTTACTGCAATTTTCATGGTCATATCTCCTGTCCATTTGACTAACTATATAGTCAAGAATAAAACATGAATAAAAAATTGTCAATTACAAATAGAAAAAAATTTCAAAGGGTAATATGCAAAAGGGTAATATGCACTTGCATTAGAATTATGGGGCTGATAACCTTTAGGTCACACGTAAACAACAAAATCATGTGCTTTTGATTGTACGACAATCGGGGTCTAACCACCTCACATGAGACATGGAGACCCACAATGAATCGACTGTTTTTTCTTTTCCTGATTTTTTTTGCCATATCCATCATTCAATCCTGTGCCACAACGAAAAAATCAATGATGAGAAACGATCCTCTTATCGGAAAAATAATTAACACACAATCAAGCCGACCTATAGATTTTGAATCCCTGATCAAGGATATCAGCACCTATGATGTGATCTATCTTTCTGAAAAACATGATAATCCCGAGCAGCATCATATCCAGCAGAGAGTCATTCGCCGTTTGATTGAAACCGGTTTAAACCCCTTCATTGGATTTGAATTTTTTTCCATGGATAATACACCAGACCTGCTCAATTTTGTTGATTCCGGAAAAGTAAGTCATTCAAAAAAAATAGAAAAAATTATTGAGGCCGACCTGAGAAAAAAACTGGGATGGGATACCCAGTCAGACAAAATGTGGCGTTACTATTTTGATCTTTTAAGCATTGCAAAAAAAGAAAAGCTCCAGGTGGCAGGGATTGATCTTCCCGGCACATTGAAAAAAAGAATTACACGAAAAGGAATCAATGGTATCACCCCCATTGAAAAAGACCAGCTCTTCTCAACCCAATTGTCTGATGAGGCATACAAAGATTACATGTTTTCCATCTTTAAATCGGTTCACTGCGGTATGGGTCATGAAAAAATGCAGTCAAGACTGTATGATACCTGGGTGGCAAGAAATGACAAAATGGCACACTCCATCACCCGACTGTATAAACATGGCAAAGGACCCATAGTCATCATTATCGGCGGCGGCCATACCGAGTACGGCCTGGGTGTAATTAACAGGGTTGCCGCAATCGACAAGACCATTAAGCAGGTCAACATCGCCTTAAGGGAAATCAGTGTAAAACCATCTGAGTTACCAGACTATATTCTGCCTTTGGAGCTGGAGGGGTTTGAAAAGGTTCCCCCGGCAGACTACCTTTGGTTTACCCAGAGAGTCTCCTATGCAGACCCCTGTGAAGAATTCAAAAAATCTTTACAAAAAATGAAAAAATCTTCAGAGAATTAAAAAACAATTGACATATTAAAATGATCCTGATTTTTTCAGCCTTTTTTTTGAAGGATTTGCCGTTGCAAGACATAGCCGGATTGTAAACCGCGAACTGACAATACTTTATGGAAAATTCAGAAAGGCTCTTGAAACCTGTTTTGAAAAAGCAAAAGAACAAAAAATTATCAATCCGGGTCTCCCCGTGGAAGCACTTGCCGCCATCATCACCGGGATGATTGACGGTATGGGGCTTCAGCTTTTAACAGAACCTGCTTTAAGTCAAAATCTTATCATCTGGGAAAGTATTGAAAAGGCCATTGTTGACCTGCTTTGCAGGGACCGGTAGTCGAAAAAAATTTTATTACTCCTGAAGTGATTGATATTTTCAGAACTCCCTGGATCAACTCAAAAAAAGGGAAAAAGGCATTTTCAAGAACCATTAAAATGCCGCCTTACCAAATGGTTGAACCCAAAGAGGCGCTTCAAAAAATCAAATCCCCCACCCTGATACTCTGGGGAAAAAATGATTTCTTTTTTCCTTTTAAAATTGCACGACAACTTCATAAGAATATCAAGAATTCAACACTTGTCTGCGTGGATAAGGCAGGACATTTTTTACAGGAAGAACAGCCTGAATTCATAGTTGGGCAAATCATCTCATTTTTAAAAAAGTAAAGAAATAAGTTGTCAGATTGAGTGGAGTCATGCAAAGCTAATCTCTTGTGCCGCCTAAATATTCTACATTTTCCCTTTTAAAAAGGCGACATACTCTTTATCAATTTTCATGATATGATTTTTCAGCCAGTCTGTCAGAAAATTCATCAGATCCATTGTCAACGCAGCATTACCTTCATCGAATTGAATTTTGAAGTCCACTACCTGATTCACAAGCTCTTTATGAATTTTCATATGATCTGTTTTTTCGGGGTATCCATATTTTTCAAACAAGCTTTCTTCATGAACAAAATGGTAACTTGTATAATCAGCCAGTTCCTTCAGAATCTCACCTGCTTTTTGGCTGCCCTTTTTCAATTTCATGGCTTTGTGCAGCTGGTTGATCAGGGAGACCAGTTCTTTATGCTGGTCATCAATTTTATCAATTCCAAGAATCAATTTGGGCCCCCAGGACATAAGATCCGGAATATCATTTTCCGATATATCCGAGCTGTCATCATATTGGGCATCTGTGACTGAAACCTTGAAAACGCTTATCATATCCCTTAATTTTGAGGATAAACTGGACAAATCCACAGCACTTTGATTCATTTGTGTACTTTTTTTCGACATATCTTCTGCCACTGCATTAACCCCGGAAATATCCTTGGCAATTTCCGAAGATACTTGGGAACTCTGAGTAACATTTTCATTGACATCAACAATACCTGTTGATGCCTGTTCTATGTTTTGTGCAACTTCCGTAGCGCTTGCAGACTGTTCTTCGACGGCTGCAGCAATGGTGGTAACGATTTCGTTAACATCAGAAATAACTTCTGATATCTTTGTTACATCCAGAACCGTATCATCGGTGGAATCTTGTATTCCGACAATTTTTTCTTTAATATCCTTAGTTGCCTGGGCAGTTTGCCCTGCAAGGCTTTTGATTTCTCCTGCCACCACGGCAAATCCTTTGCCTGCCTCACCGGCTCTAGCCGCTTCAATGGTCGCATTGAGGGCCAAAAGATTGGTTTGTGCTGCAATATCTGTAATGACTTCGGTCACTTTGGAAACTTCCTTTGCGGCGGCACCTAAAAGTGTGACGCGTTGTGATGCTTTGTCAGCCTGGGTTGCTGCATCGCTTGAGATGCTTCTTGCCCGGTCACAATTTGTAGCTACTTCACCAAGAGTTGCCTGCATTTGCGACGCCGAATCTGCAACCATGCCGATATTGGTGGATGCCTGTTCACTTGCGGCGGCCACAGAATTCATGTTTGAACTCATTTCCTCTGATGCGGCAGCCACTGTACTTGCCTTGTCAGATAAATCTTCTGCTCCATCAGATATCTGTTCGGAGACTGAGAGCATTTCACCGGAGGCAGCTGTAACTGTTTCTGCATTTGCACCAATATTCACAATAATATTGTTCAGCCGTTCAATGAATGCGTTAAACCATGTTGCCAATTCTCCCAGCTCATCCCTGGTCTTAATTTCAAGCCGCTGGGTTAAATCGCCTTCGCCGGTTGCAATATTTTTTAATCCGGACGTGATTCGTGCCAACGGATTGAATACAAGAAACTTGAACAAAAACCAACTGCTTATAAAAATAAGAAAACAGCAGAGGGCACCGAAGAGCCATATTTTATTTTTTGTTTGATTCTTTACCTGTGCGCTGAACAATAAAATGCTTGATCCAATTTTCTGGACAGCTGTTTCATTCTTTTTTGAAATTTGGGCAATAATTTTCCTCATACTGTCTTTTACTTTTAAAGACTCATTTTCCAGGATGGATTCTATTTTTTCTGAATTTTCTTTGATAAGAGAGTCAAAGTTTGAAGACATTTCTTCCGTTTTCTGATGAACGCTTGTCTTATTCATACAAAGTAAAAGATATCCCAAATCTTTTCCATCCAGTTCCATTTTTTTATTAACAATAAAAACGGCAGGATCATTCTTGGAAGCTGAAATGACTTTCTGGTACTTTCTTTTACCTTCACCTGTTATGATATAGTCTTTGATTTTCTTTTTGCTTTTATCAAAATATCTTACATATGGTTTACCATCGGGTTTAAAGTACATGGCATAGACAACATTCTCATTTGAACCGGCTGACTTGGTATAGGATATGAGTGCAGTTAAATCATTGTTTAGAATGGCAGACGGTGCGACTTGTACCAGCAGAGTTGCCAGAGATTGAGTGCTCTCTTCCAGAGTGATAATCCATTCATTGGCAATTTTATTTTTTTCTTTTGATAAAGCAGAATTACTGGATTGAGTCAGCAGGTCAGAGGCTGTTTTGGACATCTCTATCAAATACTTGCTGACATCATCATTCATTTTTGTAAAATCCTGCCCAACAGTCTTGTTCGACTCAGAAAGCAATCCACTGATCTGTGTTCCCATGTTATTCAAAAAATTGCTCTGGGAGTTAATGATGACCAATGAGAGACCCATTAGTGAAATGGCAAGTACCAGTGTGAGGGGTACCAAAAGTTTTAGACCAAGGCTTGTAATCGCCTGGCGAGTGATTGCTTTCTTATCAGTTTTGGTTTCCATCATTTCATTCTTTTCCTGTATTTGAACGTGGCGAGGAATAAATTATCTGTTCAACTTCCCTCATTGATTAAAATTTTCATACATTGTTGTGACAGCTTGTCATGTCACTGCGGCAATGGTGAAATTGAGATTCACGAATATTGTAAGGATCTTCAATTCCACCATAAGAAATCACCAAGTCAGACTGAGTGTCCATACTATCATGGGACACTGTGTTTTCTATTTGTAGGCGCCTATTTTCAACTTGCTTTGTAACTCTTCGACACCTTGATAATCCAGGGCATTTGTCCACCCTACTATTTTTGCATCCTTTGCAGCTTTGTCAGTTGTTTTTAATTGCTTCAATGCAGCGACCACTTTTTCAGCGATTTGATCAGACGTCCCTTTTATTTTAGCAATAGGCCATTCAGGGTAGAGGGCCGTACTGCATACAAATGGAAAATCTTCATATTTTTTTGAATTGATAATTTTAAACTCCGATAGTTCGACAAGCCCTGACGCAGCCATTCTTTCAAGTGTGTCTGTCCTGACTGTGCCTGCTTCCACCACACCATTTTGAACAGCAAGAACAACGTTATCATGTTTGCCGCCAAAGTCAAGTTTTGAAAAATCCTTAAAAGGATCAATCTTCTGATTGAGCAACTCCATATACGCCATCTGCCATCCGCCGAAGGAAGATTTCTTTACCGCCATAAATGTTTTTCCCGGCAAATCACCCATTGAATTTATATCGTCATTTTCTTCGCTGGTAAAAATAACACCGCCAAATGATTTTAAAGGTTTACCTTGCCTGGAGTTGATCATGGTCGCAATGGCCTTGGCACCAAATTTTACCTTTGCTGTTATGAACATTGACGAATTGACCAGAAAGAAATCCACATCACCTTTTTCAATAGCAGGGAATACGGCATCAAAATCAAGGGGTACGATTTCAAAATTGCCGTCAACTTTGGCTGACAAATATTCCCCGGTACTTTTCCACATTTTGAGTGCTTTTACAGGACCGTTTTTTGCCAGAACACCAATCTTGTAGTTGCCCTCTGCAAAACAAAAATTACTAAAGAACATAATAGCCATGACAATAATACTAATAGCCATTTTTTTCATAATGATACCTCCTGTTAAAATATAAAATTTTCATGTGAAAAACAGAACGTTTAACACGTTCATTTTAATAGCTTTTCGACCTGGTTAATTATTTCTTCCATTGAACATGGTTTGCTCAAAAAAGCATCCGCGCCCAAAGAAATAACTTTGTCCCTATTCTCCTTTGTACCATACCCTGTCATTATTAAAACCTTGATCTTGTTTGTGGATGGGTTTTCTTTTATAGTTTTACATACTTGAAACCCATCTGCTTTTGGCATAAATAAATCTAAGATGACGAGATGCGGTTTAAATTCAATGATTTTGATGCCTGCTTCAAAACCGTCTGAAGCAAGCTCTATCTCTATAAAAACTCCACTCAGTACTATCTTTAAATATTCTTGTAGGGCAATATCATCATCAACGATTAAGATTTTGGTTTTCTTCTCCTCAAGTTCATCTATTTCAATAGGCATTTGGTTCTTTTCTAAAAAAAACTTTAAGTCTTCAATTAAAATACGATTATGACCTCCAGGGGTGCTGTATGATTTAATTTTTCCTGATGTAACCCACCTATTGATAGTGGATCTGTTTACAGAACATATTTTTGCAACTTGAGATATAGAAAAATATTTTTTCATGATAACATTACCATAGTTTGCCTCGAATAGCTCGAATTATTTAATTCGTTTGCATCAAATGCAACATTTATACACAAATAAATTAATTATTTCAACCTCTACACATGAAAAATTATTTATTTTTCCTAATAAAAGGAAGACCTCAACCAATGAGATAAGTTGCGGTACCTGTGGCAATCCGGATTTCTTTTTCGTTATAGAGATCTATTTTGGTAACTACAATTCTGGAACCCGCTCGAATGATCCTGCTTTTGCATTGGAATGAGTGGCCTTTACCCGGCCGTAAATAATCTACGCGCATATCTATGGTGGCAGAGGATGCTAATTTTTTTCCGATGACATCAAGGGATTTGCCTTCATGAAATTTTGCACAGGATAATAGCGCTGATAGTCCCCCGGTTAAATCAATAACAGAGGCTGTCACACCTCCATGAAGGATTCCAATGGTTGGATTTCCAATCAAATCCTTTGTCATATTAAAGCTTGTGACGGCATTACCGGTTTTATAGTCCAAAAGATCAATATCAATACCCAGAACCTTGTTAAAAGGGAGCATTTCAAGATAATATTCTTTTATTTTTTCAAGAACAGATTCTATCATGGCAATTTATTCCTTATTTTCTTTTCAAAACCCCTAATGTTTTCGTCATTTCAAGCTCTTCATAATCTCCGGATTCGAGGGCGATTTTGTAGACCTGCCAGGGGGCCTGCCCTCCTTTTTCAGGATCCTTGAAAATATCATGGATTACCAGAAATCCATTGGATTTAATATGGCAGGCCCAGGTCAGATAATCATTACGAGCTGCCTCAAAGGAGTGTCCGCCATCTATAAACAGCATTGAAATGGGTGTTTTCCACATTTTACCGGCAATGTTTGAAGCTGCAACAATGGGTACCACCGTACTTTCAAGGAATGTCCTGGTAATTGTTTCCTGAAAAAAAGGAAATGTATTTACTCTTGATAATTTCGGATCAAACAGATCCGGATCAAAATATTCCTCATGGGGCTGCTGCTCCTCCGATCCCTTATGATGATCAATGGAAAACAGGATGGAATTTTTTTCTTTGCATGCAAATCCGATAATATAGGCGGATTTGCCACAATAACTTCCTATTTCAAGGATGGGGCCGTTTGCTGCAGCATTAAGGGCAATACTGTAAAGCCTTTTGGCTTCATCATCATCCATAAAACCCCTGATGCTGTCCCATACATCAAAATCAATCTTCATCATAACTTCTGACAAGTACTTCTCGGGGTTTGGAACCGATCTGGGGACCGACAATCCCCTCGTGTTCCATCATTTCAACCAGCCGTGCCGCCCGATTATAACCAATGCGAAGACGACGCTGTACAAAAGAGATAGATGCCTGTCTCGTCTTGGTCACCAGGCTTACGGCCTCATCATATTTTTCATCATAGTCAGACTCATCAGACTCTTCGCCCTCATCATCACTATTACCGATTGTAATCTCTTCAATATAATCCGGTTCTTTCTGATCTTTTAAAAATTTCGTAACCCGGGCAATCTCTTTTTCAGAAATATAGGCACACTGAATTCTGACAAGTTTTCCTGTCCCGGGTGGACAGAAGAGCATATCACCGTTTCCCAGAAGGCTCTCAGGGCCCCCGCCGTCAAAAATCGTTCTGGCATCCACCTTGGAAGACACCTGAAATGAAATCCGGGTGGGAAAATTGGCTTTAATACTGCCTGTGAGCACGTCAACAGAAGGTCTCTGGGTGGCGATGATCAAATGAATTCCGGCAGCCCTCGCCATCTGGGCAAGTCTTGTCAATGCAAATTCCACATCTTTTGAGGCCACCATCATAAGATCTGCCAGCTCATCCACGATCACAACAATATAGGGAAGTTTTTCCAACTGCTCTTCGTCGGCCTCATCCGATTCATATGAGTCTTTACTCTTTGCCTTGTTTTTCGCTGCCACCATATTGTTATACTGGACAATATTTCTAAATCCTGTCTGTTCTAAGAGTTCATACCGGCGTTCCATCTCTCTTACCGCCCAGAAAAGGGCGTTGGTTGCCTTTTTCATATCGGTCACCACAGGGGAAATTAAATGGGGAATATCATTATACACGGAAAGCTCAATCCTTTTGGGATCAATCATGATCATTTTAATATCCTCGGGTGTGCCTTTGTACAACAGACTGATAATCATTGTGTTTAACCCCACACTCTTGCCTGTTCCTGTGGCACCGGCGATCAACAGATGGGGCATGGAATCCATTTTTGTCACCATGGGCCTTCCCAGAAGGTCTTTTCCCAATCCCAAAGTTAATAAAGAGGCAGACTCTATAAAATCTTTTGAGGCCACCAACTCCCTTAAATTAACGTTTTCCCTTTCTTCGTTGGGAATCTCAATCCCCACCACATCCCGGCCCGGAATGGGTGCGACGATTCTAATGCTTATGGCACTCAAGGCCAGGGCCAGATCATTGGACAAACCGGCGATTTTACTGATCTTGATTCCGGATGCCGGTTTATATTCAAAGGTTGTAATCACCGGCCCCGGTAATATTTCAACCACCTCTCCGAACACGTTAAAGTCATTGAGTTTATTTTCCAGAATTTTAGCTTTCTCTTTCAGCAGGTCTGTATCAATATTTTTTTCAATCTTCTGTTTCTCATCTAAAAATGAAATCAGCGGTAGATTAAATTCAACTTTTTCCCGAATATCCATAAATTCCACATCCGGTTTAAAGTCTGAATCGTCTTCCTCCAATTCCTTTATGATCGGTTCAAAAATATTTTCAGGTTCCGGCAATTCTTCTCTTTGGAGAATCTTTTCAGGAAGTTTAATGATGGCATCTTCCTTAACCGATACAGGGGTGATATCAATTTGCTTTTTGGCCTGCTCTCTTTTTTCCTGCCATTTACTGTATTGTTCTTTAAAAAAATCAATAAACTCCTGAAAATCTTCTCTCATGATTTTCAAAAGATCCATAATTTTCTGCCTTAAAAACAGCCCCATAGAAATGATGGATATCCCTGTGGCAAGGATAAAACCAATGATCAGAAAAAACGTGAGGATGATGATACAGCCGGTGATATTGGTATATTTTAATAAAAATGAAGTGAACGTGATGCCAATAATACCGCCGGATGAAATAATTGTACCCAAAACCGGATAGTCGTCTTTAAAAAGAAAGAGCATACCGCCGGTGCAAATCATTAAAAACAAACCGCCCAGCAGTGTCAGCCAAATTATTTTTAACGATCTTCCCTTTAATAACCAGACACTGATAAACCCTAAGATAACCGGAATCCAAAATGCCCCTAACCCGAACAGGAAAATAAAAAAACCGGCAACATGGGCGCCTAAAAGCCCGAAGGCGTTGTGAATATTATCCGGAATGGTAAAAAACTCGTTCCCCGCACAGGGATCTGAAATATGATAGGAAAAAAGGCTGACCGCGGTTAAGACGATGAGGAAAAAAAACAGAATGCCATAAAGTTCTTTTTTCATACTTCAATAATTACCGGTACAATTAAGGGCCTGCGGCCTATGGTAAACGCAAAATATTGTTTCAGGGCTTTTTGCAGTTTTTTTCTTATCAGTTCAACCCGGGATTCAATGCCCGACTCTATCTCTTCCACAATTTCAAGAATAACACACTGGGCATCATCAACCAGGTATCCTGTAGATGAATCAAAAACAAACCCTTTTGAAATCAATTCAGGGCCGTAAAGGACAACGCCTGTCTCCTCATCAATGACCATGGTGACAACAACCAGCCCGCCTTCGGAAAGTTCCCGCCTCTCCTTTAAAACGCTTCTTCCCACATCACCGATACCTTTACCGTCCACAAGGATTCTACCGGTACGAACACGGCCCTCTATTCTGCCGCCATCCTTATCAAAGGCAATGACCTTTCCATCTTCGGCTACCATGACATTTTCTCTTGGCATACCCAGCTTTTCAGCGAGTCTGGCATGGACCACCAGATGACGGTATTCTCCGTGAATAGGAATGAAATATTCTGGTTTGGTCAAACGCAGCATCAATTTCAGCTCTTCCTGATGGGCATGGCCCGAGGTATGGATCTGTGCAATTTTTGAATACACCACGTCCGCACCTCTCCGGTACAGCTTGTTGATCATGTTGGCAATGGCTTTTTCATTCCCCGGGATATCTTTGGATGACAGGATCACACTGTCACCCTTTTTAATCTTAATATGCTTATGTATACCCGAGGCCATCCTTACCAGGGCCGACATTGGTTCCCCCTGGCTGCCCGTAGTGATAACAACAACTTCATCGTCCCTGAATTTACCGATCTGTTTTATATCCAGAATGGTATGAGGAGGACACTGGATGTGCCCAAGTTCAGTGGCCACTGCAACAATTTGCTCCATACTCCGGCCATTAAAAATGACCTTACGATGACTGCGGACGGCTATATCAACCACCTGCTGTATCCTGAACACATTTGAGGCAAAGAGAACAACAATCACCCTGCCGGTTGCGGCAGCAATCAATTTTTCAAGATTTTTTGCTACTTTCTGCTCAGACATTGTATAGCCTTCAACTTCAACATTTGTGGAGTCCGAAAACAGTGCCAGAACCCCTTTTTCACCAAATTTTGCAAAACTTGAGATATCTGTGCTCTTCATCTTATCAGCATCATGACTGATTCTGAAATCACCGGTATGAATAATCACACCTTCAGGGGTTTTTATGGCAAGCCCGACACCATCAACTGTGCTGTGGCAGACGCGAATAAATTCTATTTCAAAGGGATCTATTGAAAGGGTTTCCCCTGGATTGACAAGATTTAAATCAATATATTTATTGAGATCAAACTCAATGAGCTTATTTCTGACAATCCTCAAGGTAAAGGCCGTACCATATACAGGAAGTCTGATTTCTTTTAACAGGTAAGGCAAAGCCCCGATGTGATCCTCATGGGCGTGGGTAATGATGATGCCCTGAACTTTGTCACGATTTTCCCTGATATAATCCATGGCCGGGATCACGATATCCACACCCAGCATATAGTCTTCAGGGAACATAAGCCCTGCATCAATAATGAATATGACATCATCATATTCAACCACCATCATATTAAGACCGATTTCGCCAAGCCCGCCAAGGGGAATAATTTTAAGCATTTGGATTTCCTAGAGTATGATTAAATGCGAATGTCAAGTTTTTCAAGAATCGCATCTGCCTGATCAATGAGCCAGTCACGTTGTTCCCTTGTTGCATAATCCATGCAATCGCATTTTATATTTTTTTTAATTCTTACAAGAAATTCACAAGACAGGTAAGTTTCTTCCAGCATCAATGCAAAGACATGGGGATGGCACTCTTCATGCTCTTTTTGAATGGGTGTCAACAATTGCCTGTCCAGTTCAAGCCAGTAAATCCCGCCAAGGGGCGAGGATTTCAAATATTTATCCAGATAAGCTTTTAATTTTACATAATCCTTAAGCCGCAACCCATCTATTAGATACTGTTTCATACCGAACCTAATTAGCACACATCTGTTGCGATATGCAAGGGTATTGATCATAAATAAAGGGGATCAAAAAGAGGAAAGAATCAATAGCATGATACTACAAAATCAAAAAAACATCTATTATTACATTAAAGCCTTTAATCTGATTTGAGAGACAGGCACTGCAATTTTTTTTAAGAAAACATTGCCAAATGATGAATTCAATTGTAAACAACAGAGCATAAAAATAATGGAAACTATTGATACTTTGAAAATAAAAAATCATAAAACCCGGATCTTTAAAAATCGGGATCTTTCAATTGAGTTGAACTGCCATGGGAACAATGAATATATAAAGGTCAGTTACCCCGTAAAATACGGTCTTTTTTCAAGACTTGAAACCAAAAATCATATTTTTGAATTCAATCTCAATCATGAACTCAGACATGCAAAATCAAAAAAAAAAGCTTGGATACATCCGTCTGAATGGCTTAAGCGAACCATGGGAAATGACTGGATCTATTATTCCACCGGTGGATACTCAGGCGTGTATGAAGCTCTGGGCGAATATTATCTGCCCAATCTGATGTATCCGACAAATTCTTTGCTCGGGGGCAAACCCTTTAAAGAGAATGAAATAGATATTATTGTCAAAAACTGGCATCAAATTATAGCGCAATTGCCGGACACGGGTTTACCAGACCCGATTTCTCGATGGATTTGGGCCATAAAACAGCAAACACCTAAAGGATTGCACAAAAAAGCCCAAAAGCTTTTTGACATATCCGGATCAAGGGTGACAGTGATGCCGCCCGATGCCCGGCATGTTGACTATAATATTATCCCCCTAAATATTTCTGACGGGTGCCTGTATAAATGCCGATTTTGCAAAGTGAAAAACAAAAAAAAATTCTCTATTCGATCAAACCATAATATTAACAACCAGATCAAACACCTCAAACAATTGTATGATAAGGACCTTGTCAATTTCAATGCCTTGTTTTTAGGGGAGCATGATGCATTAAATGCTCCTTGTGAACTGATCCTGGATACAGTGCAGCATGCCTATGATGCATTTGAGTTTCAATCATCGGTTATGAAAAAGAGTTTCCTTTTTATATTTGGTAGTGTTGACTCTTTTTTAAATGCAGACAAGATCCTTTTTGAAACGCTCAATCGCCTTCCCTTTCAAACCTTTATTAATATCGGACTTGAATCATATGACCAGGCAACCTTGGACCTTCTTGGCAAACCGCTGACCCCAAAAAAAGTGGCCCATGCATTTAAAAAAATACAGGCCATAAACAATACAGCCTCCAATATAGAAATCTCCTGCAATTTTGTCATGGATGAAACGCTTTCTAATGCCCACTATACGGCATTAATGACCCTGGTCAGGGAAAGCGTCAACAAAACAAAACCCAAAGGATGTATCTACCTGTCTCCATTGAAATTCGGCAGCCCCTCCCGGCAAGTGCTCTATGATTTTTATAAGTTGAAGTCCTTAAGCCGGTTTCCCACGTTTTTATATCTGATCCAGCGGCTATGAAACGTTTGATTCAGATATTAATCTAAAAATTTGAGTACTTGTTGGATTTGTTATTGAAATTACTGATCTATCTATTGTAAGGTAGATAATTAGAATCTTAATAAAAACATACTTGTTTGTTTGATCATTACTTTTTTTTAATTAAAAAAAGGAGTGTATATTTGTATGTTGGGGCTTAAAGCAAAACTATCGGCTCAGGATATCCTGAAAAAAGAAGTGGGTGAAACCAGGACACTGGGAAAATTTGAGCTTGGGTTAATTACTGCTATCGCCGTATCATGGGCTCTGTTTCAGCTTTCCCTTGCTGGTTTTTTCATCCTGAACAGCACCTACGAAAGGGCAATCCACCTTGCATTTGCAATCTCACTTCTATTCCTCACAAGCCCCTGCATTAAAATACCTCTGAAAAAATTATCATTTTTATCTGCCACAACCCATATACCTGTCATAGATTATATCTTAGCCGTTACGGCTTCTCTTGCAGCACTCTATCTTGCCTTTGATTATGAAGGAATCGGCATGCGGCTGGGGATGCCTCTTTTAAGGGATTTGGTTTTCGGTGTTGTGCTCGTTATACTGCTCCTTGAGGCTGCCCGAAGAATCATCGGGCCTGCCTTGCCTATCATTGCCATCGTTTTTACAGGGTATGCTTTTCTAGGACCGCATATGCCTGATTTTATGGCATTCAAAGGGGTTTCACTGACAAAATATCTAAGCAATATAACCCTTTCCACAGAAGGTATTTATGGTATTCCCCTTGGTGTATCTTCATCAATCGTATATCTTTTTGTGCTCTTAGGTGCCCTGTTGGATAAAGCAGGAGCAGGACGATTTTTTACAGACCTGGCTCTGTCTTTTCTTGGCAGATACAAGGGAGGGGCTGCCAAGGCAGCTGTTGTGGCCAGCGGTGCCACCGGGCTTATTTCAGGTTCAAGTATTGCCAATATTGTTACCACAGGCCCATTTACCATACCTTTGATGAAAAAAATCGGCTACCCTGCTAAAAAGGCCGCAGCAATCGAGGTCGCTTCAAGCACGGATGGCCAGATCATGCC
>NZ_JAIOSW010000257.1 GCF_021107415.1 Desulfobacula sp. | reverse complement strand
GGAATTTAACATCAATCCAAAGTTACCGGAAGGATCGATAATCCACCCCTTAACCATATTTGTTATATCAAATTCTTTATATCCAACAGTTTTATCCACAATGACACCGACTTCTGCGGGTGCCAAATCCAGTTCACCACCATTATTACCGCCAGTCCAAGTATTTGTACCGTTGTATGTATTCCATGTACAAGTAGAGATACCTGGTTTGTGATTTATAATTTTGTGTGCGGTTATTTCATATCCGGCATCGCCTCCGGTACCATCATAACCAAACATATACAAACTTAATTTAGCCTTCAAAACAACAGCATTTTGAGGAAGGATCGAAACATCCCAATTCATAGCAATCCTGTTAGCCGCAGTATCAGTTGGCCAGGTATAAGTATTAAGTGAAACAGAAGAATTAGAAGTGTTTGTACTTGCTGACCCTGCATTTAAGAAAGTATCTTCACATGTCTGCGGAAAATCAGCTCCTGATACAGCACCAAAAACCTTAGTACGCAAACTACCAAGCGTATTTGTCACGGTAATAGTATCTGTAGACTCATTCCCGGCTGCATCTTTAGCTGTTATTGTTATGACATTATCACCTTCAACAAGCCCAATATCACTTATGCTCCAACTATCCGTCCCTGCTGCCACGCCACTTCCACCTGCTGAGTTTGACCAGACAATCTGGGTTACACTCCTATCGTCTGATGCAGATCCGCTGATATCAATACTTAAACTCGATGTATCAAACAAAGGACTATCAGTCGGTGATTCAATGAATACTGACGGTGATGTCGTATCAGCCACAGATATTGTTTTAATAATTTCAGGAGAAGAATAACCACTCTCGTTTCCAGAGGTATCAACAGCGCTTACCGCAAAATAATATGTTACACCAGAATTCAATCCTGTAATAGAATACTCTGTCCCATTCTCTGGTATTGGAAGGCCATAATTTCTGCTTGAAGTACCGTAATATACCCTGTATCCGGAAATATCATTTTCACTGTTCGCTTGCCATGTCAGCAATATATCTTCATTTACAATTTCACCCGAAACACCTTCAGGCGGTACTGGGGGCGTTGTATCACCGGCACTTGGGACAGCATAGCTTGTCACGTTTGAATCGCCACTCTCTCCGGCAGCATTATATGCTCGAACCACGAAATAATAGGTTGTGCCTTCACTTAACGAAAAATTATTTAAAGAATATTGTGTCACATTTCCAACATCTTCGCTGAAAGGATAACTTCCCTGGGAAAGACCATAATAAATTGTATACCCTGTAACATCTCCTGTTGAAGCATCCCATTTTAACATTGAGTCAGATGCATGCACATGAACACAATATATTGCTATTATAAAAACTGTAATAAAAAAACATTTAATTTTCTGTTTCATACCATGCCTCCATTCCCAGTTGCTGTCATTTCGTCATTCATCAATTATTGCCCTTTACTCGATAATCATTAAATTTACAGGAGACCCTGGAACTGCACTATTAGGGGTTACATCTGCCTGAGTTGAATAGGCACTTTCAATGTCGGCATCATTAACAGCCACGCATACAAAATAGTATTGCTGCCCGCAAGTCAGTCCCGGCACTGTTCCATGGATACGACCCTCTACAGGCGCAGGCTTGCCGACATTAACCACATTCGGATAGGGTCCGCCATTGGTCTGTCCATAATAGATCTTGTAGCCTGTGATATTGGATTCACTATTGGGAAGCCAGGAAAATATCTCAACACAATCTGCTGAGGCCGTTCCGCCTAAAAGAAAAAACCAAAACCCGGCAACAATCAAAACAAACCATAACTTTTTAAAATTTCTGTTTATAAAAAAACTGTTCATAAAATCCTCCTCATAATTTTACAATAATTGTTCGTGGTGAATTAATAAGCAAATTTAATGCCACCTTATGTTAATTATATATAATCCGGTCAAGTCAATGTGGTAATTCTTTGTGGAAAATTTTCCTTTTTTAAAAAAGCTTGCCAGCAACCGAATAAAACTCCAAACGACCCTAAAAAAATGGTCGCCAAACATATATCAAAAAAAAAGGAGGATAATATAATAACTATTGCTGAAAAACTCAGGAAAGAAGGCGAGCAGAAAGGAAGGTATAAAAGAAGGGCATAGAGCTATGCTGACGGAATTGGTGCGGAATTGGGAATTGCGAAAATAATTGTTAAAGCCTTGACAAAAAAAGTAGTAAGCATATAATAGTTTAAAAGTTTAATTGTTTAAAAAGGAGAGGCTATGTCAACATCTGCACTAATGAAAATAAGCCCCCAGGGGCAGATTCGAATACCAAAAAAAATTATGACTACTCTTGGGATTGAAAACGGCGACTATGTTGAAGTAGAGATAGAAAAAGGACAGGTTGTATTAAAACCAAGAAAAATTATTGACCCTGCACAAGGATGGTACTGGACAAAAGAGTGGCAGAAAATGGAAGACCGCATTGACGTGGAAATCAATAAAAAAAATATATCTCCAGAATTTAAGACTATAGAACAAGGATTAAAATGGCTGAAAAAATAACAGCCTATCAGTTCAGCAAACAGTTCAAGAAAGCCTATACCGCTTTACCAGAGAAAGTCAAAAAAACCTTTGATCAAAAAATCCAACTTTTTATGCAGGATATGTCACATCCTTCCCTTCGCGTAAAACGAATTCAAGGGACTAAAACCCAATGGGAGGGATCTATTACCATGAAATATCGATTTACTTTTGAATATATTGATAACAAACTGATTTTCAGAGCAATTGGGACACATGACATTTTTAATCGGGAAGCTAAATAAATTAATAATGGTCTCTCTTAAAGTGTACACTTTAAACACACGCAAAACCCTATTGCAACATTTCTGAATACAAACTACTGTACTTTTCAGCCATAATAGTACTTGTGAATCTTGATTTAACTTTTTGTTCAGCCTTTGTTGTCAACCTGGCAGCAAGCTCAGGCTTGTGCAGTAATTCATACACTGCATCTACAATTGCTTTAGGATTTTTTTCAGGGACGAGTAAAGCATCCTGACCATGCTCCACCACATGGGGAATACCTCCCACTTCAGTGACAACAATGGGTGTCCCGGATGCCATAACCTCAAGTAAAGTAATGGGCAAACCTTCGGTCAGCGATGAAATAACATAGCAATCCACCATTTCAAGCAATGCACGGGCATTCTTGACATAGCCTGTTATAAAAAAGTATTCACTAAGCCCGCATTCCTTTGCCTGCTGTTCCAGATTACTGCGCTGCCGTCCTTCACCAATCAAAAGCAGACGGACATCCTCGTTTTTTTCATCTCTTAAAATCCTCTCGGCCTCCACAAGATAATTAAACCCCTTTTCATGGGACAGACGACCAATAGAGGCAATCACCCTGCCCTGACTGCAAAAAGCTTTTAAATCAGTTTTTAAAGATTCTTCAAGATAACAATGCTCAATACCAGGATTACCATCTATTTCAATACCATTATTAATAACACAAATTTTTTCTTCAGGTAACTTTCGCACCTTTTTATTATCCAGCATACCCTGATTCACAAGAACAATTCTATCCACAAAACAGAGGCTGAAAGCATCTAACTCTTCATTGATCCGCATTTTACTCCAGGTACCGGCACTGGTCCAGCCATGCAGAGTGGTTATAACAGGAAGTCCACGCATAAAAGAAGGCATCAACCCAAGCATGATATTGGTTTTATAACCATGGGAATGGAAAAGATCAAAATTATTCTGCCGGGCAAACTTAACAATTTCCCAAATCCCAAAAAAATTGGGCCCAGTGTGCATTTCAAAAACTTGCACATCAAGACCCAGCTTCCTTGCCTCTATCTCAATAGGTTTATCACCTATTCCTTTTTTTCTGATACTACCGATAACCGGCACCAACCCCATCTTAACCTGGGCGGATACAAGTGATAGCAGCATCACTTCAGCGCCATAAAGCCCGCCGGAATCAATAAGATGTAGTATTTTCATACCATGGTTGCCTAAAGGACACTGGATTTAGCCTTTGCGAGGGTTCCAAAGAACTTGTTTCTTTCCCATAAGGAACTTTAAAAAGGCATGGCCGGCAGCAAAATTGATTAAGGCAAAATAATAAAAGAGATACGCAATTTTTAATTTCATTCCCTTACGTTCAAACAAAGGAGAAACAATAGCTAATAGATAGGCGCTACTTTGTAACAAAAAAAACAATAGATAACCAACTCCCTGATTGATCAGTATAAGATTGCTGATAAATGCCAGTACCATAAATATGAAGCAAAGATAACGAGCCACTTTATGAGAAAACATCTGCCAGGCATAAAGTAAGTTGTCGCCGGAAAAAAACATTGCTCTCTTGTCAAACAAGGCCCATAACGCCCGGAGTGAAACCCTTACCCGCATTCGGTATTCATCCGATGACTCCTTCAAGGCATCTTCCCTGAGTAATGCCCCTGGCTCATAAACAACCCGAAAACCTTGTTCGACAACTGAGAGAGGAAGAACAAAGTCCGGCAGTTGGTCTGGATTCATTGATTTATATAATTTTTTCCGAATGGCGTCGATACCACCATCAACACCCACAACTGAACCTATTTTTGTTTCACCTGCCCGTAAAAAATTCTCATATTTCATATATGCAGAACATCCGTCACCAATAACAGTTCCATCAGGATTTACATATACCATTTTACCAGTAACATAGCCTACATCAGCGTCAGCAAAATTTTCCAATATGGCCTT
>NZ_JAIOSW010000182.1 GCF_021107415.1 Desulfobacula sp. | reverse complement strand
ATAATCGATAAAAGAAAACCAGAATTTTTTATCCACGGTCATATTCACAAAGAGTTTAAAAATTATGAAGAAAGAATCACAATAGTCAATACGACAAAAGTGATTAACACCTGTGGGTACACCATTTTAGAGGTCTAACCATGAGTAATTTTTTTAAAAATCTTTTTTCATCTAAAGAAGATGAAGCTGAAAATCACGTCAGTTCCTTTAATGAGCAACATGCACAAGAAGAAGATGTTGGGCTTCTTGATCACGGTATTAAAACCATTGATCTTGAAAAAATTATCGGCAGTGTGGGAAAATATTATGATTTTGACTCCCAGTTCAGACCCAAAAAGCATGTATCAGATAAAAGATTTACCGGTATCAAAAAAGCCATGCGTGACGGAAAGTCTCTACCCCCGATAAAACTCTATCAAATTCGAAATGATTATTATGTTTTGGACGGTAATCACAGAGTTGCAGCAGCAAAAGAGCTGGGACGGTTTGATATCCAGGCAAAAGTGATTGAATTGCTTTCTGCGAAAAATACCATGGAAAACCTTTTATATATCGAGAGAAAAAAGTTTTACGAAAAAACCGGATTGGCGGAAACAATTGGCCTTACAGAGGTTGGAAAATACAATTATTTAGAAAAACAAATCAAAAATCATGAAAATCATCTGACCAATATATCCGGCAAGGAAACTGATTTTAAAAAGGCTGCCAAGGATTGGTACAACACGATTTATACGCCTTTAACCACGATAATAAACAATGGCGGGTTACCCAGGTATTTCCCAAAAAGAAGCGTTGCCGATTTTTACACCTATATAGCCTATCACCATTGGGAGAGAACCTCCAACATGCGATACGGTATTGGTATTGACCGGCTGATCCCAAGGAGCATGGAGGCCTTCAGAACCGCCATGATAGAAAAAACCACGCCTGACTATCCTGAAATGAAACGAACCATTACAGCCTTTATAATGATTAATATCAACACATCAACGGAAATGAAGGTTATAAATAAATTGTTCTCCATCGAGGAAGTCCAGGAGGTTCACTCGGTTCACGGTGCTATTGATATTCTTGTGAAAATCGTCCTGAAAAGGGACTTTCTGGCATCTGATGCTGAAATTATTGCAGAATTTGTGGATCAGCGGATAAGGCGAATCAGCGGGATAAACAGAACCCAAACCATTATCCCGGGAATTTCGAAGATTAAAGAAAGATTTATCTATTAAAACAGGCTTTACCCTTTTGACAATTCCTTAATCTCCGGGAAAAATTTAATTAATCCGCCTTCTTTGATAAGGGCTTCATGATGATTGTACATGGCTGTATCCCACATATTTAAAAATGATCTCATGGGATCTTGAACCTTTTCTTTATCAAAAAAAAACACCCCCTGTCGAATGATATCCTGTTTGCTTATCCCTGCCTCAAGCTTTTGGATAATTTTTTCTTCCCTTTGCTGTATCTGATGAATACAGAGAGCCCATGCCTGTTGAATTCCTTTTTTAAGCATACCGCCATGACTGGTGAGGATTAATTTAACATCCATGCCATCAAGCCTTAAAATAGATTCAACAATTTGTTTAATATTACAGTCAGCCCAGCCATACCATGGACCAAATCGATCAAGTCCCATATCGCCTGAAAACAATATTTTTTCATCAGGAAAATAAAACGATGTATGAGAAGGGGAGTGGCCGGGTGTCTGAACAAGAACGATTTCAGGTGCCATGTCCTTTAATGTGGTCTGTTCGTTGTAGCATTCATAGACTTTAAGCGGTTTGTATCCCAGGCGGTTCTCCACAAAATCCTTCCATTTTTCCGACATACCGAACGGCCCGGCTGTATGTTCAATTACAAAGTCAAGGGATGTCAGATACGGTTCTTCCGCTTCCGGGATAAAGACCACCGCATCTGAACAGGAATTTACATGGCGGATCCAGATGGAATGATCAAGATGATAATGAGTGATGATGGCTACATCGGGTTTTTCTTCTTCTATCAAACCGGGTGTTATTTTCGCACCCATATTCATATCAATCAATACTTTATTTTTTGACTGGACAATGATCCCGGCACAGGATGTAAAATTAACCATGGAATCCGGTTCCACATAGGTGATTTTATCTGTAATTTTTGTTCTTTTCATTTTCCTTCATACAAATAAATATGGTCTGATCAACTTTATTCAAGAATCAAAAGCCCGACCAGCATATGATCCTGGTGCTTTCCCGGGTCAGGATCTGAGATATGTTTTATTTGCGTTCGGTGGGATACAGGATTGGCCGTTGCTTCATCCGGATAATATCTCATATCCAGAACATCCCCTGTATTGATATGCTTAAGCACTTTAGAGTCTTTCCGGACTATTATACCAAGTCCTTTTGAAGAGAAATCCCTTAGCTTGAAATGATAAGCCATTGAATTATTTCCGGGTATAAATTCAACACTGGCATTTTCCCGGCTTTCTGTTCTTGTTTCAATCCGTAAGTTCATTTTTTCCTTATGTTCAGAATCATTTTTCACTAATATTTAAAATTCCTTTCAAAAAGAAGAGTACTCTATAACTTAAATGATCCTTTTTCACTAATAAATCAATGCTTTATTTATTAAAGTATCATTTTTTATTTCTTTTCTCCAGTTCCAGTAATTTTTTTTTAACTTCAAGCCCACCGCCAAAACCGGTCAGGCTTCCATTTTTACCGATAACCCGGTGACAAGGTATAATTATTGGAATCGGATTTTTCCCGTTTGCCATTCCAACAGCCCTTGATGCATTGGGGTTTTTGATTCTTTTTGCCAGCTCACCATAGGATATGGTTTCTCCGTATGGGATTCTCACAAGTTCCTGCCAGACCGTTTTTTGAAAATCCGTACCCTGAATATTTAATTCAAGATCAAACCTTGTCAGCCCCCCTTTAAAATAGGCCTCAAGTTGAAAAAGGGCCTCCATAAATTTTTCTTTTGAATAAATCCAATCTTTTTTTGGTTCAACCCTCATCTTCCCCAGGGGAAAATGCAAACTCTCCAACAATTCATTGCCGTTCAGCAAAAGCGTTCCCAAAGGGGATTCAAACTCACAATAATACATTTTATCTCCACGGTAAAATTTCAACAGTGTTTATTATTAAAACAAATTTACTCTTTTGAAAAGTAATTAGTTTAGCAACACTTCTTTTCCGTTTAAGAACAGTTTCCCTGCCCTTGTTTCTGCCTTATGGGTCAAATTATCCCCGTTTTTTATGAACAAGCCGGTCTGCATCCCGGGATATATTGGTGCGAGCAGCCACTGATTCTCACCACCCAGTTCACAGGGCAGGCTGACATCGGACTTTAAAAAGAAAATATCAAGCGCTGCTGCCGGCTGCATCATGACAGGAATGAACTGGACCATGGTCATATCCTTTTTCAGGCTTAATGTGACATCCCCTTTAATTTTTCCTTGAGGCAATTGAGCCCTCAAATCTGAAATTTGGATTTCAAACCCTTTCTTTAAAAATTTCTCGTATACCCCAACCATTTGAAGTCCCACCGAAGCCATCTGTTTTTCAACAACCCTTTTCAGTGTATCAGTATGGTATTGTGATGCAGCAATCTCCTCTATGGCATCGTTCATCATTGGTAAATATAAGTTCATAAAGTCTTTATATCCCAGGGCATCTATACGGTTTACCCCAATTTGAACAGAGGCATTATTGATATTGCCCTGACCGGATGAAATTCTGTCAATACCCGATTCCACTCCAATGGATAATGACTGTTCTGTCTCATTATAATCCAGGGTATAATCACACTTTAAATTTATGAGAACAAACTCTTTATTGCCGTCATCTGCTTTGATATTTTCAGCTGCAAAAGACAGATTGCCATCCCAGATACAGGCGGACACTTTTTCCATTTTCGAACTAAAAGAAAGGTTGTCCATCCTGATTTTTCCAGGAACTAAGCATCCTGCCCAGGTTATTTCAGACAAATAGTTTTTCAACCCCTTATCAACTGTAATCAACATTTTTCCGGGCATTATCTCAACGACAACACTGCCATCTTTAAATGAAAAAGCATCCAATGCAAGTGTTGATTCAATATTGCCTGAAAGTTTATATTCGGTTTTAATATTAAGAGGATTTTTTCCATTAAGTTTATTATTCACAAAATTTTTAAACCATTTATTTTTCTCCAGACTTGTTGTTGATACAATACTTGTAAACCTGTGATCTGCATGGTCTACAAATATGATTTCCTCAACACTGTATATTGTTTTGAGGGCTCCCAGTTTAATTTTCCATTCAATCTGAGAAGAGGAAAAATTCCTGTCATACTGACTGATTTCAACAGAAAGATCAGATCCTGTATCTGTATAGATCTGGTTGATATCGCTGAAAGATCGTTTTACGATTCGCTCCATCATAATCCCGCTGAAAAGTGGTGCTCCAACCCCAGCAATGATGATGATCAAACCAACAGCAAACATAATTTTTTTCATATCCGGTCCTTATTTTGTCTTTTTGACATAGTCTGGATGCTGAATTGCCTATAATCAAAACAAATCAAAGTCAAGATATTTTCATATTATAAATTGCTTAAATTCCTTGAAAACAACCCTGGTTTATGCAAGATAAGAGTATGATGTCTAAACCCTATACACCGCCATATATAGTTACTCCCAATATGGTCCGGCTTGTCGAAATCATTGGTGAAAGCATAGGACGTATTTCCATGGCTCCAAATATCTCAATCAAACCTCATTTACGGCGGAATAACCAAATAAAAACCATTCAGGCTTCTTTAAATATCGAAGGAAACACCCTTAATCTTGAACAGGTCACTGCCGTGCTTGAAGGGAAACGGATTTTAGGTTCAGCCCGGGAAATCCAGGAGGTTTATAATGCTTTTACTGCTTATGACCGAATTGAAGATTGGAACCCGTGTCATGTATCACATCTTTGTGAAGCCCATGGTAAAATGATGAAGGGGCTGGAAGAAAACTGCGGAAAATTCAGAAGTACAGGTGTCGGTATCCACCGAAAAAGTGAAATCGTGCATATAGCCCCACCGGCCAAAAAGGTCCCAGACCTGATCAATGATTTGTTCGGATGGTTAAAAAATAGTCCTGATCACCCTTTAATCAAGGGTGCTGTGATGCATTACGAACTTGAGTTTATTCATCCTTTCATGGATGGCAATGGACGCATCGGTCGTCTATGGAACACACTTATCCTGGGAAAATGGAAACCACTTTTTTACCTTCTGCCCGTAGAATCTGTGATCAGAGATCGACAAAAAAAATATTATGAAGCCTTAAAAAATTCTGATGCAAAAGGAGAGTCCACACCTCTGGTAGAATTTCTTTTAGAGGCCATCCATTTTGCCTTAAAAGAATTAACCCCCCAAGTTACCCCCCAAGCTACCCCCCAAGTTGAAAAACTTGTGAAAGCGATTACCCAAGAAATGAACCGTGTCCAGTTGATGGAAGCCTTATCTCTTAAGGACAGAAAATATTTTTCCACGGCCTATCTTCAACCTGCCCTGAAAGCAGGACTAGTTGAAATGACCATACCGAAAAAACCCCGAAGCAGTAACCAAAAATACCGTCTCACAAATAAAGGGTCGTTGTTAAGGTAACCACATTTTTTGCTGCTCGGCATTCATCTTTATGGAAATTAAATGCCCTATGAAAAATTCTCAAAAACGCAAAAAGCCCAGGCCATTAAAATAATGGTCTGGGCTTTTTCAAAGAATAATCTGGCAGCGTTCTACTCTCCCACACAGTCTCCCATGCAGTACCATCGACGCTAAAGAGCTTACCAAAACATATAATCGGGCGTGTTCGAGATGGGTACGGGTGTGACCTCTTTGCCATAGCTACCAGATTAAAAGGGTCGGATCCTGAACTTTTGAAGGATATAAATCGTTACATGTCCAATAAATCCTGGTATTTATAATTAGTTGCAGTAAATTTAATATGTCCGCACTAAAGCGTTTAAAGTTATTGGGGTAAGAAGTGGCTAAGCCTCACGACCTATTAGTACCAGTTAGCTGAACACATTACTGTGCTTACACACCTGGCCTATCAACCTTGTAGT
>NZ_JAIOSW010000178.1 GCF_021107415.1 Desulfobacula sp. | reverse complement strand
TTCAGATGCCGGCCGACCTCGACCAGTTTAGGTGAGATCACTCACATGGTACAGTCATTGGTCGGGAACGTCTTATCCAGCTGTGCCATCATACCACCGGTGGCAAATGATTTTTCAACCAGATACACATAATAGCCTGAATTGGCCAAATCTATGGCAGACTGCATTCCCGCGATCCCGCCGCCAAGAACCATGACAGAACCTGCAAGATCTTTCTTTGGTGTTAAATTTTGCGTCATTATTTTAACCTCCTACCCCTTTTTTAGCTTTATAGTTTAAAGCTATGAACCCTGCCTGCTTCAAATTTATTACAAATAAAACGAATCTATAGACTTTTGTTATTTACCGACTTTTAAGTAAAAAAAAGGCCATTTTTTGTCAAGCACTATTTACGGATGTCCGATCAGTGCGTTGCCTCTAATTCTTCATTACTTGCATTCCAGGGAGCAATTTTAATCAAAAGCAGCATTCCCGGGATTGCAATCAATGCACACAAAAAATAAAATACATCCCATCCCAGATATTTTGCCATAAACCCTGTAGCGGAAGCAGCAACAACCCCCGGGACAGCCATTAAACTTGTCAATAATGCATATTGGGTAGCCGTAAACCGCTTATTGGTCTGTATCGCCATATAAGTTGCATAGGCAGCCTGACCCATACCTGTGGAAAAAAATTCAAACCCTACGATGCAACCCAGAATAATTTGCCTGTAGTCCAACCAGATCATGGAATTGTGATCTACCATAACCATAATGGCAAACAACGCCGTAGATACGGCCTGGAATATCCCAAATACCCACAGGGATTTGGCAATTCCAAGGCGAATCATGATAGAGCCTCCTAAAATTACCCCGCCAAAGAGCCCAAACATCCCAATCCCTTTGACAATGATAAAATATTCTGTTTTAGAAAACCCCATTTTAAGTATAAACGGAATAGTCATGGCACCCGCCATATTATCCCCGATTTTGTACAACAGGATAAACAAAAGAATAAGAATAGCACTGTGGCGCTTAAAAAATTCAATAAAGGGTTCAACAACAGCTTCTTTAATTGAAACCGGTGGTGCTGCATCGACTTTTGGTTCAGAAACAAAAAGGGTGGTTAAAATTCCAACCCCCATCATCAGTGCCAGGATAATATGAATGCTTGCCCAGGTGATATTTAATTCTGTAAGAAGTGCAAGCCCTACAGAGACATACATGCCAAGACGCCATGCATTCATCCAGACACCCGTGCCAAACCCCAGTTCTTCATTGGTTAAATATTCACGCCTGAATGCATCCAGAGCAATATCCTGGCTTGCCCCGAAAAAATTAATGCACAATGCCATGAAAACAATCCCTAACAGTGACTTTGAAGGATCAAATTGCCCTATAAGTGCGATACTTATCATAAGCCCTATTTGAGCGATAAGTATCCACCCCCTCCGCCTGCCTAAAAATCTTGGCACATATCCGTCCATCAACGGAGCCCAGACAAATTTCAAAGTATATGGCAGACCCAGAGCAGAAAAAAGACCGATAGTTGCAAGATCCACATTGGACTCTGTCATCCATAATTTTAATACATCTTTGATAATGTAAAACGGAAATCCGGAAGAAAATCCAAAAAAAACATGACGATCATTTTCCAGGACAGCATGACTTTGATAATTTGTAAGAAAGAGGGCTTTGATTTTTGTTCCATGTATTGTGATTTAAACCTTATATTTTTTATTTTAAAGATGAATTGCCATATTGCAGGAAACAGCAAAACAATCCAGAACCGAATTTTTCTTTCTCAAATCTGTCTGACACTCATTAATAATCTGATCCATCTGGTCATCGGTTCTATCCTGATTCAGATGAAACAGCCCAAGTTTTCTCACATTGGCTTTTAATGCAAGATCCAAGGCGTCCTGAATCGAAGAATGCCCCCAACTCTCCTTTCGTTTATATTCATTCTGGGTATATTCTCCATCATGGAACAAGAGATCCGCATTTCGTGAGAAATTCAGATAAGCATCGAAGCCCACGCCTTCAGGATGATCAAAACCAAGTTCATTATCCGTTAAAAAAACAAAGGATTTGTGGTCTTCAATGAATTTATATCCTAACCCCCCACCGGAATGACTGATGGGAATAGTTTCTATCTTGATAGAGCCGATAGTAAAAGTGTTATTCAATGCTTTTTCAAATTTGATATCTGCTTTCATGTCCTTTAAGCTGATGGGGAAAAAAGGCGGTCTCATGACTTCATTTAAAACATCTTTGGTATCAATGCCTGAAAATTTGCGATTCTGGATCATTATTTTAATGTTACTAAAAAGAAGCGGTCTGAAAAAACCAATTCCCAGGATATGATCCCAGTGGGAGTGGGTAAACAAAAGATAATACTGATCAATATTCCTTTCAATCAAAGAATTACCTAAGCACCGGATACCTGTTCCTGCATCAACAATAATTGTTTCACCTGATTTGGCAGAAATCTCAATACAGGTTGTGTCACCTCCATACTTGGTGTATTGATCACCTGATACAGATATAGACCCTCTTGAGCCCCAGCATTTAATATCCATTGCTCTCCTGTATCACAACATCAATTCTTCGTCCACCAATAATTGATTTTTTAAGCTTCAAATATCTTAGCAGGGGTAATGGATATCAAAACATAAAAGACAACGACAGTTTGGTTCGGCAAAAGGACTGATTAAAATGGCTGGTTTTAACAACGATCTGGTTTTAAGTGCTGCAAGCCTCTGAAAAATTGCCATTAAAACAAGCATAGGCAGGCTTGAACTGCTCAGCCCCTTTGATCAGCTTATACCCATCCAGCTTGAAAAAATACCATTGATGTCTTGCCCATAAAGCTGGATCATATTTCTGCATATCATTAAAATCAAATATTTGTTAAGCATTTGTAAAAATAGTTAAGGATAATCAAACTTTTTCACGATCACAGGTTGACAACACTGTTTATTTTGCATAGGAAATTAATACTGCGGTTCAAAGTATATTTAAAAAATAATTATATAACAATATATAAAAGAGGGGGATTGAATATATGGCACAACTTATCGCTGACCGACGGGATGTTGATTTTGTTTTGCATGAGCAAATCGGAATGGTTGAACATGAATTATTTGAAGAATTTAATAAGAAAACAATAGACCTGATTGTTTCAGAGGCAAGAAACCTGTCTATAAAAGAAATCCTTCCCACGTTTAAAGATGGGGATGAAATCGGATGTAAGCTTGAAAATGGAAAGGTTACGGTTCCGGAATCCTTTAAACGGGCGTGGGATATCTATTGTGAAGGTGAATGGCTGGCCATGTGTGATGATCCTGATGTTGGCGGTCAGGGAATGCCGAAACTCATCGGATGTGCTGCTCTTGAATACATGGTGGGTGCCAATTCAGCATTTATGCTCTACTACGGCATGACCCATGGTGCTGCCAAGCTGGTGGAAGCCTTTGGTGATGAGGAACAAAAAAAGCTCTACATGGAAAAAATGTTTGCCGGCATTTGGGGCGGAACCATGCTTTTGACTGAATCCGAGGCAGGATCTGATGTGGGAGCATTAACAACTGTGGCAATAAAAAAAGAAGATGGTACCTATTCCATCCAGGGATCAAAGATTTTTATCTCTGCCGGAGAGCACGACCTGTGCGATAATATTATTCACCCGGTATTGGCAAGAATTGAAGGAGCGCCTGAAGGAACCCGCGGGATCTCCCTGTTCCTGGTTCCTAAGTACCATGTGAATAAGGACGGCGGTCTGGGTGAATTCAATAATGTCGTATGTACAGGCCTGGAACATAAAATGGGGATTCACGGTAATTCCACAGCCTCTCTCTCCCTGGGCGAAAAAGGGGAGTGCATCGGCACCCTTCTGGGTAAAGAAAACAAAGGCATGCCTGAAATGTTCCAAATGATGAATGAAGCCCGTGCCTTTGTCGGTCTGCAGGGATTTGCAGTGGCTTCTGCGTCTTATATGTATGCCCTTGATTACGCTAGAAACAGGATTCAGGGAAGACATCTCCTGGCCGGAAAAGACCCGGCGGCAAAAAGTGTTCCCATTATTCAGCATCCGGATGTAAAACGCCAGCTTCTGAACATGAAAGTTTACACAGAAGGGATGCGATCTTTAATCTATTACTATGGCAAATGCTCTGATATTGTCCACACCACGGATGATGAACAGCTTAAAGCCGATACCAGCGCTTTGATCGAAGTTTTAACACCCCTTGTTAAAGGTTATATCACAGATAAGTCCCTGGAAGTCTGTTCCCATGGCGTACAGGTCTATGGAGGCTACGGCTATATCAGTGAATTTCCTGTTGAACAGCTGATGCGCGATTCTAGAATTTTCATGATTTATGAAGGCACCAATGGTATCCAGGCCATGGATCTTATCGGCAGAAAACTATCCATGAATAAAGGCGAAAGCTTTAAATACTTTATTGCCAGAATGAAAAAGACAATCCAAGAGGCCAAAGAGATTGAAGGCATTGAAGGGCTGGTTGAAAAATTTACCTATGCTGTATCAAGACTTGAGACCCTTGCCCGGGAAATCGGATCAAGAGCCAGGTCGGAAAAGGCGTTTAATGCCTATTCCTTTGCCCATCCCTTCCTTGAAGTAACAGGGGATGTTACCTTTGCATGGATGCATCTGTGGCGGGCATCTGTTGCCGCACCAAAGCTTGCTAAAAAAGTGGGAAGTATGGAAAGGCAAGCCATTGCGGCTAAAGCTGCCAAAAATAAAGATGCTGCCTTTTATGCAGGCCAGATAGAATCAGCTAAATTTTTTATTAATACCCTTCTTCCATCAGCTTATG
>NZ_JAIOSW010000085.1 GCF_021107415.1 Desulfobacula sp. | reverse complement strand
CAGTGTTTTCTCAACGTCGGTTTTGGCAACCTGCCACAAAAGGGTCTGCCCTCCCTGGACCAAATTAAGAAACAAAAAAAGAGCACCCACAATGGAGCATATTATCCACCAAAGTTGTTGCAAGGTTACATAGTCAAAGTTTATCATTATTAACGGCCCTCCTCCGGTCCAATGGATATTTGTTTAAGCATGATGGTTATTTCAGCGGCAAGTAAAAGAGTAAAGACCGCAAAAAACATAAAGAAAGTAATCTGGACGTTGCTTGCTGCAAGATTTGTTGTTGCTGCCTTAACGGGTAAGAGGCCGTAAATAGCCCAGGGCTGACGGCCAACCTCTGCTACAACCCAGCCGGACTGCTGGGCAATTAAACCCAGAAAACCGGATATTAAGCCAAGAGGAAGCAGCCATTTTTTCAGGTTTTCTTTGGTAAGAGAATCTTTTATAGCATAAAAAAGAAAGGCAGCAAAAAGAACAGGAAAGAGTGTACCTAAAGCCACCATGATATGAAAAGCATAGTAGGGGATAGCAACCGGTGGAACAGCTTCTTCGGGTTTACTGAGGTATCCGTATCCCATGTATTCCTGATTTTCGTTGAATCTTGCCAATGCCAGGTCTGCTTTTTGGTTATTGTTTTTTTTGCGGGCCAGTTTAAATTGGGCAAGATCATTTATTGCCTTTTTACCTTTGGCAATTTTTGATGCAGCACTTTCTATCCCTTGTTCTTCATTCCCATAAACAAGATCGTCAATTCCCGGTACAAATGAGGTAAAGGAACGGTTTGCTAAAAGAGAAAGCATAAATGGGAGTTTAATTTTTACAAGAAAAGGATCTTGACCGTCTCCCGGCTGTTTATCACCCCGCAGGATTCCTGCAGCAACAAGGCCGGCCTTTGTTTCTCCCTTGTATAAGCCTTCAATAGCCGCAAGCTTCATGGGTTGTTTCTGGGCAACCGCGTACGCAGATTCATCACCGCTGAAAGCGACAAAACTCGAAGAAAGCAGGCCAAAGACAGACGCCACAATAATGGATCGTTTTGCCATTTGAAGATGCTTGCCTCTTATAAGATACCAGCAGGAGATGGTCAGTACAAATAAGGAAGCAAATAAAAATCCGGAACTTGACGTATGAACAAATTTGGAAACAGCCACAGGGTTAAAAACAACCTCAAAAAAACTTTGCATTTCAAATCGTGCTGTTTCAGGATTAAAGGCCATGCCAACAGGATGTTGCATCCAGCCATTGGCCACAAGAATCCAGACTGCTGAAAGATTTGAACCTATGGCGACCATCCATGTGGAAAAAAGATGAAACTTTTTTGAAACCCTGTTCCATCCGAAAAACATGACAGCAAAAAAAGTGGCTTCAAGGAAAAAAGCAAAAAGGCCTTCAATGGCAAGGGGTGCACCAAAAATGTCTCCAACTATCCATGAATAATTGGACCAGTTTGTTCCGAATTGAAACTCAAGAATGATCCCGGTTGCCACGCCAATAGCAAAATTGATTCCAAACAAGGTCATCCAGAATTTTGTAAGGGCTCTCCATTCCTTATTTCCTGTGCGGACATAAATAGTTTCAAAAAAGGCGCACAAAAAAGAAAGCCCCAGTGTTAAGGGTACAAAAATCCAGTGATACATGGCGGTAAAGGCAAATTGTGCTCTTGCCCAGTTCACCATAGTTAAATCAAAATCCATCATTATTTTTTCCCTCCTGTTAAATGAAATTTGGTTTTATATTAATAAAGATCATTTCAATTGGCTTTTGGAAGCATTCCTTGTGATTTGTTCAAGCACATAATTGCCTTTTTCTTCATCGGTTTCAAATTTTGTATTCAGGAAGTTAGGGAAGAAAAAAAGTTTCAGGATTACAAACATCACAAAAAGCTTTATCAGAATGATTTTCCACAGCTTTTTTCCAAGAACCATTCCCCTGAAACCATCACGATAAAATGTATAAATATTATTGACAATTTTTATAACATTATCCGGTTTTTCAAGATTTAGAAGATTATGTTTCATTGGCCATACCTTAATGGGTCCTTTCGGTGATTTATTTATTTTACTTAAAACAGCAAATAATATGCCATAAAAGAAAAGTCAGATTAAAATAAATGATAAGATCAATGGATTGGAATATCATAAACGATTCATCCGCCTGTGGATAGGAGTTTTGAATGATTTGATAAATTTATTTAAACAATGATTTTAGCAATATTGATATGGATACATTCTGTCACATTTGTTTCGTGGAAACAAGGCTGTGAAACATTAATGTATCGTATTGTCGAGACATAAAGATGGTTAAGCGAATAAAGTTAAGCTCAAAAAACTTTATCGGCCATGGCAAATAAAATAATAATGCGGCAGTTAATTTTTGAAATTATTCAAATAATATTAATAACATTGACATGTTAACTTATTGTTAACATATTAGACCAAGATTATTCTGTAAGGATTACGACGGTAAAGAGACGAAGTAGTTAAAAAGCTATGATAGTGCATGCTTAAAAACCAGAGAAATTTTTTTATAAAAGAAAGTTCCTTTGGTATACTCATTGCTTTAAAAAATGAATCAATAATATTGGGAAAGAACTGAATTCGAATAAAGGATGTAACATGAAAAGGGAAAATATACTTATTGTTGCTATTATCTGTATCGCTTTTGCCGGTGTTATGATTTATAATAAATCGAAATCGGAAAAACAGGCTGATGCCATTCAAGATAAGGGGCCTGCCCAAATCAGCGGCACTTCAAATATAGACTGGCAGGGTTATGATCAGGGTATGGAATTGGCAAAAACCGAGAATAAACCTATTTTCTTATATTTCCATGCAGACTGGTGTACTTATTGCAAAAAGCTTACGAAGACAACATTCCGAAACAAAGCGGTTTTGAACTATTTAAAAGACAATTTTATCAGTATCACAGTGAATACTGATAAAAAACAAGAGCTTGCTACACAATGGAGCATCAGGGGTCTGCCAACTCTATGGTTTCTTAAATCAGACAATTCGAAAATCAGCAGTATTCCCGGATTTATCGATGCAAAACAATTTTTACATATTTTAAAATATATTCATACGGCAAGTTATGACAAAATGAGTTTTCAAGAATTTGTAAAAACAATATGATATGATTCAAGAAGTATCAGAAAGAGAGGGAAAATGACTTCTAAAATTTCGCGCAGGGCATTTTTAAAAGGCTCAATCACGGCTGCAGGGTCTGTGGCTGCAACCACAGGCATTGCCAGGGCTGCCAAGTCTATGACCCGTGAAAAAAAAGAGCCGTTGGTTACCTTGCTTGATATCAGCAAATGCATTGGGTGCGAAGAGTGTGTTTATGCCTGCCAGGAGGCAAATGCAGATAAGTATGCAGACCCCCAAAAACCGTATCCCAAAATGTATCCCAGCCGGGTTCCGATAGAAGACTGGTCTGACAAGCGGGATGTGATAGACCGCCTGACACCTT
>NZ_JAIOSW010000029.1 GCF_021107415.1 Desulfobacula sp. | reverse complement strand
GTGAGTGCTGGAATGTTCTGGTGCTTAAGAAAAGACTATCAGGCAATTGGGGGCTTCGATGAAAAGCTGGCTTGCATCGAAGATATTGATTTTGGTAAACGTTTGAAAAGATATGGAAAAGATCGTGGAAAGCGGTATTACACAATACGCAAGGCCCACATTGTAACATCGTGCAGGAAATTTGATCAATTTGGCGATTGGTATTTTATTAAGAACCCAATGGTTGTTTACAGGGTTTTTAAGAGAGACCAAAAGCAGGCGGATCAGTTTTATTACGATGCCAGGTCAGAAATCACCGAACGAATAAGGATAGATTGTGTGAGGAACGAACCACAATCTTATCCGGTGGTTGGACAAGCCCGGCAAAATTTTTGATGTGGTCTATATATAAGAAAATATCTTTTTTTGAATATGGAGAAGATGATGCGCCTTCAGAAGGATAGTCAAATTTAAGGCGCACGGGTGCATTAACCCGAAAATAGGTTTTTTAAAGCAATAATTATTTCATTTAAGTTTCTTTTCCCCCTGCTTTTAAAATGAACAGCAGCTTTTGCCGTTAATAATAATTATCCGGATTTTTCTCCTGTGTAACGAAACCCTATAACAACCATGGGTGACTTACAGCATGGGCATTTAAAAATCGGTCTTGTACGTTGTTCAATTTCTTTTATTTTAACGTATAAAATTAATTGAATCAGAAAAAGTATTTTTTTTGCATTGCTGTGAAGGAAGCCATAGTCTCTGACTCTTCGGAACCCTTTGGGGAGGACATGTTGCATAAGCAGTTTTAAAAAGTTTTCCCCTTTAAGGGTTCTAAATCGTGTTTCACCTGTTTTACTTTCAGTATACTTAAAAGTCACCATGCCATTATGATTAGAAACAATATTTTTTTCACTGATAACACCACGGTATAAATACCTGGATAAGTATTTGATCGCAGTTATTCCTTTTCCTGCATGGGAGCAGTCAACCACCCATTTTTTAGGGACTTGTTTGGGAATAAAAAGTTTTGATTCATTTAAGGCTGCTAAAAATCGGGCACGAAAGACAATTGCCAAGGCTTTATAATGGAATAAATATTTCCCTTTTTTCTTTTTCCATTGACGTCTGCGTTTATCAATGCCGCCACCAGGAACAACAACATGTATGTGGGGGTGAAAATCGAGTTTTCTGCTATGCGTGTGCAATACCATAGTCATTCCGATCTCAGCCCCCAACTTTTTTGGATTTAAACCAAAATCTTTCAGAGTACTTGCAACACAAAAAAAGAAGAGAGAAAACATTAATCTCTGATTATGATAAGCCAATGACCTTAGTTCATAAGGCAGTGTAAAAGTAATCAGAAAGTAAGGAACAGGTAATAATTTACCCTGTTGCCGGTCGATCCACCGGCTGGCTTCATGATTCTGACATTGAGGACAACTGCGGTGACCACAGGATAAAGGTTTCCACTCTGTATGGCTGCAATTGGAACAACCCACGTAAAGTTCACCCGAGGCAGGAGTATGACAATTGCAAATAGCATTTATTGCCTTTAAATGACCGGGTAATGCAGTGTCACCATATTTAGTAATAAATTTATCATGGTATTGATTGAGAATAGAGGCTATTTTCATGATTACACCTTTTTCAAATCAACATGAAGTGTGTTCATGAGTTTATTAATAGTGAGCAGACTATTTTGTTCTGTGAAGTCAGTTATATGAGCGTAACGTGCTGTTGTGAGAGGGCTTGCATGACCGAGCAAGGCCTGTATATGGCGGAGACTTAAGCCGCGTTCAAGCAGATGAGTGGCGAAACTGTGCCGAAGGGAATGCACGGAGATTTTTTTTTAATACCACATTCAACCACAACTGTTTTCATGGCTTTTTGTGCACCACCCCTATCCATATGAGTTTTAGCTTTTTGAATTGTTTGAAAAGAACCTGAGGCTTTGGGAAATAATAATTTGGGATTCTTATGCTTGCTCCAAAGTTCACGCAATCCCTGCAAAGTAAGATCGGGCAATGGCACCAAACGATCTTTATGACCTTTTCCACGGCGGATATGAACACGTTTCCGGCTTGCATCAATATCACCAACCTGAAGAGATAATGTTTCTTCTAAACGAAGCCCCATTGAATAGGTAGTTAATATAAAAACACGATACCTCAGTTTGCGTATTACAGCAATAAGCCTGTCAACTTCAGCAGGAGTGATAATATCAGGAATTGTTTTAACTTGTGGTGGTTTTACAATATCAATCCATTTCCAATCAAGTTTGAGTACATGTTTCCAGAAAAATTGCAGGCCACTGCGGTCAATTTTAACTGTACTCCATGAGTGAGAGTCTACAAGGTCAGCAAAATATTTTTCCAATTGTTCCGGTTTTAATTTATCGGGACAGCAATTAAAATAATCACAAACCCGGCGTAAGGCTCTGGAATAAGCCTCAATGGTTTTTTGTGCTTTTCCTTGAAGCTTGAGAGATCTTAGATGCAGTTCATAAAGCTTGTTGAATCGATTTACTTCTGTTTTTTTCATGGTATACTCCTTTTTAAATTATTGTATCCGGAATTGGACACGGATAGGAGTTATACACTATTTTGGTTTTTTCTGCCGCGTAGCGGCTTCGTCCAACCTGGCGTTTCACTGGATTGCAGGGGACTGAGCCGCTCTGAAAAGTTTTGGTTTAACAATCATTATTATCACGAACAAGCTTTCTGGCAACCCCTGCAACCAGTGAACTTGTCGTTAAATTGATATCTACAATAATCATATAGGAGGCTCTCTTTGAAAATAGAATCGAAAGACACAGATATAGAAAGCTTACTTAATGGGAGTTTTTTTCATATTCCACGTTTTCAGAGACCCTACTCTTGGGATGCTGAAAACATTTCAGAGTTTTGGGACGACCTTGTTATTAATAAAAATGAAGATTATTTCATTGGTTCGATGGTTGTTTACAAAAAAGCTAAACAGCAATTTGGTGTTGTTGATGGACAACAACGCCTGACTACCATTACAATCCTCCTTTGCGTAATCAGGGATGAGTTTAAAAAAATAGGAAATGATGACCTTGCAAAAGGACTCCATCAACTCATTGAAAGAAAAGATAGAAATAACCAAAGCGAATATGTTTTAAAAACAGAAACATCATTCCCATATTTTCAGGAGCATATTCAAAAATTTTCGAAGCCTGAAGTCGAAACTGAAATAAATACAGAGGAGCTAAATCTTGAGAATTCACATCAAATGTTTAAAAAGTATGTTGCTTCTGCCATGGATTCTGTTGACTCAGATACTACTGTTCCAGAAGATGACAGAAAAGAGCTGAAAAATACTAAGCTCGTAAGCATAAGAAATTCTGTATTAAACCTTAATGTTATTTTCGTAACTTTAGACAACGAGGATGATGCTTATCTAATTTTTGAAACGCTTAACACGCGTGGTAAAGATCTTGCGCTGACAGATTTAGTAAAAAACCACTTTGCCAAACACATTAAGGCACGAGGTGATGTTGACCATGCTAAATTAAAATGGCAACAAATCTTAGAAATGATTCACAACTCATCAGCAGATATTTCTTCAGATAATTTTATCTATCATTTCTGGGCTTCGAGGTATGAAGCCGTCCCCCTCAAAAAATTATTCCCAAAAATTAAAAAGACTATCAAAAAAGCAAAGGCGACAGGATATTTAAATTCTTTACTGTCTGATGTTAAGATTTATAGATCTATTTATGAAACATCATATGATTGGAATAAAAATGAACGAGAAGTTTCACAAACACTGTGGGCGCTCCAGCTTTTCAAGTTGTCTCAGCCAGTTCCTGCCGTTTTGTCTCTTATAAGGTCATACAGAAATAAAATTATTAAATTCGGTAAATTAAGAGATGCTTTACTATCTATTGAAAAATTCCATTTCATCTTTACTGCTGTAACTTCTTCTCGCTCTTCTGGCGGCATATCGGCAATGTATTCCTCATTTGCACGAAAACTATTTAAGGCGAATGATTCTCAAGATGCATCTAATGAAATAACTATCCTTGTTGACAAATTAAAAGCTAAAAATCCGTCATTTGAGGAATTCAAAGTGGCATTCAATGAGATTTACTATACGAATAGTAGGTCAAAACAAAAAAAACTTGTTCGCTATATTTTAAGAAAATTATCTGAATATTATTCTTATAAATATTCAGTTGATTTTGACGATCTGACAATAGAGCATGTGCAACCACAGTCCAACATTGATGAGATATGGGATGAGGAATCTATCGGAAAGCTTGGCAATCTAATATTTATCGATCAAGAAATGAATGGAAAGTTGGGCACCAAAATCTTTTCAGAAAAAATGAATCTTTTAAAAAAAGAACAGTATAGCATTCCAGAATTTTTAGTTGCTAAAACTGAATGGACACCTGACGACGTTAATACTCATACTGATAAAATGGCTGAAGTAGCCTATAAGAATATATGGAAAATTTAACAAAACGCTTCAGGTGACAGCCGGGGTCTGCGCTGTTTTCGAAGGTTGCTGTAAAATTAAAATATATATTTTAAGCAAAGGTTGTGGTAACCCCGGCTGCACCTGAGCTAGACGTTCGGTTTCAATTACGTTGCATATTTAAATACAGAGAAAAAAGAAATAAAATACCAAAATGACAGTTAAAAAGATCACAATAAACTCATTTTTCGAAGAATTTCCTTTTAAACAAAAAAAGCAACTAAAAAAAATAGATTTTCAGTTTTTTGAAACTTTAGTCCCTAAAATTTTATCTGATAAACAAAATTACGCCATTACTCCCCCAAGCCTTAATATATTCGATGGATTCAATATAGGAAAAAATGAACTAAAACATTGTTCCTTGCTTGCATGGTTTTTTAATCCAAGTGGGAATCATAGCCAAGGGGAACTTTTTTTAGAATGTTTTTTAAAGAAATTTGAGGTCAAAGAAATATTTCAATATACAGAGGGTGGATATTTCACGGTATCCACTGAAGATAATTATTCCGAGCAAGGTCGAGTTGATATATCTATTTATAATAAAAATTTCTGGCTTATTATTGAAGCAAAAATAATGGCAAATGAGCAAGACGATCAAATTGAGAGATACAATGAGATTCTTAACAAAAGATCTATGGCTCTTGGCATCCCTCGATCAATGTGCAAGGTATTCTTTTTAACCACTGATGGTAGAAAACCTGACTCAGGAAAAGCTGATTTTAATATTAGTTGGAAAGATATAGCGGAAGTTTTACAAAAGTTCGCAAATAATTGTAAAAACGAATATATTTTATCAACTGCAAAGCAATATTCAAATTTTATAATTTCCAATCTTGGAGAGAATTATGTCTGAAGCTACTGAATATTTAATTAAAAATATTAACAAAACATTTGAAATCTATAACGCTATATCAAAAATGGAGACAGAAGTTCTTTCTAAATTTGATAAAAACATAAGAGAATCTTTTCCAAGCTGGGTTAAAGGTGAATGGATTTCTCCAGAAGAAGAAAACCTTCATGAGGATTATTGTATAAATATTATCCGTAAAGAATGGTCCTATCAAAATGAAAAGAAAGATACAAAATCATATATCTGGACCTATGACCGCAAATGACGGTTGGATTTTATCAACCATCTGATTTTTTATCTATTAATTCAATTTGTTCCCATTTGCAAAGTATATGTTTTGGCTTTTGAACAAGAAAATATTTAGATTTTCAAAG
>NZ_JAIOSW010000422.1 GCF_021107415.1 Desulfobacula sp. | reverse complement strand
GGTGTTATAGAACAATCGAATAGAAAAGTCTAGATTTATTATCTACTACGATATCAATGGGTTGTATAATAAATAGAGGGTTCTCGTGTTTGGCTCCAATTTTTTTTATGTTCGTGCGAAATGTAAGGTATATGAAGGGACAAAAAAGCTGTTTCTTCCCATTTATCACACATTTTAACTGAAAATTTAGGTAATTTGTTTTGATTTCTTATTAAGTATATGTTATTTATAAAAACAAAAACATATACTTAATAGGTTGAATATGGCTCGATTAAACCAGGATACAATCAAGGCCGCATATCGATATTTCGAAAAAATTAAAGTATTCAGTATTGGAGAATTATCTTCCGTTCTCACATGTTCCATCTCAAATGCCAGATTAAAAATCAAACAATGGCAAGCATACACAAGCTATAACCAGAACGGCAAATACTATACGTTGCCGCAAATCCCTCAATTTAACCAATATGGTCTGTGGCGATATAATAATGTTGGCTTTTCCAAGTATGGCAATTTAAAGAAAACCATTGTTCATTTGGTGACAGCTTCATCCACCGGGCTTTCAGGGAGACAACTCGGTGGGATTCTCGGGCTTACACCGCAGTCATTTTTGCACCATTTCCGTGAGTGTCCGGGCATCTATCGTGAAAAACATAATGGTGTATTCATCTATTTTTCTGACGTTGATGATATATGTAAAAAACAGGTACTGCAAAGAAGTTCTCTTATCGGAAGATCGGCCATCGTCACTATTTCCGACACTGAAGCAATTTTGATCTTGGTTGCCATCATCCGACAGCATCGCATATCGGCAGAAGACATTTCAGCCTTGTCGGAAATAAAAAAACGCAGAATCACATCAAGCAACATCAAAGGGTTCATGGAATACCACGGCCTATTAAAAAAAATTCCGGATTTCAGGCCTTAAAACTGCTGAAAACCTTTGTAGCTAATCTGACCGGAGCCGTTCAACCCGACGTATTATTCCCGAAACGACCGATTATATATTTTTACCCAGAGATTTCAAAATGTTCTGTATGTGGTTCTACGCTTCATGTTCAGAAAACGGAAACAAAATCTGTGGTCACCATGGATATCGGTGCCTTTGGGGCCAAGCAAACGATACTGCACTGTCCCCATAGCCATGGAACCTATAAATCCACACAGCTTCAAAACCTCGTACCCAAGGGAGGTACTTTCGGCTTTGATGTCGTCATTGAAATTGGGTATTCACTTTTTGTCCATTGCCGCAGCAATCAAGAGACCATGGCTGCGTTGGCGGCAAAAAACATATCCATCTCCGAGAGAGAAATCAGCTATCTGGGCCGCAAGTTCATCATTTATCTTGCCCTGGCACACAGACAGAGTCGGCCAGTTCTGAGAAAATTTCTGATGCGCAGGGGCGGATATATCCTCCATGTGGACGGGACCTGTGAAGGTGATAGCCCCAATTTGTTTTGTGGTCTTGATGGGATCTCAGAATTAGTCCTTGATACGGTCAAGATTGCTTCGGAGCAAAAGGACAAGCTTGTTCCTTTTTTTAAGGGTATTCAAAAACACTATGGTGAACCTAAAGCACTTGTGCATGATATGGGCAAAGGTATTTTAAATGCTGTGGCAGAAGTATTTCCGGGCACGCCAGATTTCATATGCCATTTTCATTTTTTACGAGATATCGGTAAAGACTTATTAAACAATGATTACACCGCTCTTCAAAAACGATTACGAAAACTTAAGATCCGGCCAACACTGAGACGGCGGGCTAAATATCTTGAGCAAAAAATCAACCCGGACTGCCATGATATTGGTGAAATCATAGAAAGCCTTCAAAGTGGGAAGTGGCAGACGAGCAATTTCGATAATGTTCCCCTGATAACGGCATATGCATTAATCCAGTGGATATTTGATTACCCAAATGAATCCGATGGATATGGGTTTCCATTTGATCACGCACACCTTGATTTTTATCGACGTATTCAAAAGGTTCATATTCTTTTGGGCCAGATTAAGGAAATCAATCTCAACGATTCTGCGAGGGCCAACAGGCCTTTTATCCAGTTATACAAGGCAATCAAAATAACCGCAGAAGATAATCGACTCAATGAGCTTGCCAAAAAATTAGAGGCAAAGATAGAAGTATTTGACAAGCTGCGATGCGCCATGCGTATTGCCCTTCCTGAGGGTAAAAACGGTATCAACGATAATGGCGATGTCTCGGACATGAAAAGCATTGAAGAAAAGGTGACTGCATTCAGAAAATGGCTTCTGAGCAATAAACACAGGGAAAAAACCTATAAAACTATGGTTGCCCAGATTGATAAATACTGGAAAAAACTATTTGCCGATCCAATACCGGTCGTTGGCCCGGATGGAGTTGTCAGGAATATCCAGCCACAGAGGACCAACAATATTCTGGAAAGATTTTTTCGGGATGTAAAGCGTCAGAACCGTAAAAAAACCGGCATGGCTTCGTTGAATAAAGTACTGCAATCTGTCCTTGCCGATACCCCTCTGGTCCAGAATTTAAGAGACGACGAGTATATGAAAATTATTCTCAACGGATGTTCGAGCCTGGCGGAACGATTCTCACAAATTGATGCTGTTCAGGTACAGCAAGAAATGGCGAAAGTTGTAGAGAACAACTGCAAAACATTACCTGGGATTAAAAAAATAATAAGAGATGAAGAATTGACAGTAAAATTTTCTGCGTTGTTCAGCTTAACAGCCGCAAAATGAATGCCAACTGCTATTTGCGGTCATAGGTTTTTTCTGAGGGATTTCCACAGGAAAAGGTAAACCATTTCGAAATGTGATCTGTTTATAAAAAACATTAATTGCCTGTGATGCTGTCAAACCCAGGGAAGATAAAATACTTTCAGCATTATTTTTAAGGTCTGCATCCATTCGTACAGATATTGTTGTATTTCTTGCCTGTTGAATTCCTTAATTCTCAACGCTTTTATTGAATTTGTAAGACGGCTTTTTCTGTCCCAACATTGCTTATGCCAGTCCTGGTTTTTTAAAAATTTCCGTCGGTAAGCCTTTATACCATCCATAATCGCTAGTAAAATATTTCAATTCATAAAAATTGAATTCAAACATTTTTCATTCCAAACACTTTTGCCTCCATAAAAATGGAAAAAGTTTACCCAAAATATAACATTAATTTCCTAAAATTGTGAAAAAATTTTACCAAATTCATATTATTTTTTATTACGCAGATTTGCATCCATACATTAATCAGTAGATAATATTTATCTACATCCTTGTCAATTCCACGCTTTCGTAATGCAGCTATTTATAATTGTAAGTCTGGTATGAATATTGCCTTTAAATTCGTGATAATATAGAAAAGCACCAAGCCTAAAACTGGTAGGCAGTGGCAGTTGCATTTCTATAGTAGGGCAACTTTGAAATATAATTTGATATTAAGAAGAATTTATATTAGATCAACAGATATAGGGATGACTCATTCACTATAGTATGGATATTAATCAGAAAAAAATAAATATTGGATATGAAACTTAGTCGCCATGTATTAATTTTATTTGTATTAGCTTTCATTCTGCTGAATGCTGTCTGTGCAGGTGCTGAAGCTATCTCACTGAGAATGAGCCGATCAGAAGTAATAAAAGGGGACAGTTTTAGCCTGGACATCGTTCTTGATGATGCGACTGGGCAGACAGCGTGTACGGTAACTTTGAATTACCCTGATGAAATATTTGAACTTGAGTCAACTTCGGTGTCAAGTGTTTTTTTTAAATCCTTTTATGACGAACAATCTTCATCCATTGTTATTCCCTGGGTTCATAACGGTTCTGTTCCCGGCAAGATTTTACTGAGCGGCGCCTATATCAACATGGATCAGAACTCTGGCGGTAGTGGGGATTACACAGGCGAGCAAGTCCTTTTTACCATCCATTTCAAAAGTAAAGAAAATGCAGTTAAAGGCATCTATAATTTTGAACTTCAACAGACTTTTTTGTTCAATCCTCTTGTTGGCTGGGGAATTGATATTAATGGCAACAATTTGTATGATGAGGCTGATGGAGATCTTTATACGGGAGTTCCGGTTCTGATTAAAGCGTATCCAAAAAATTCCTCCCAGTGGAATACCAAAATATTATCAGATGATTTTGAAGTAAGTATCGATTCATTTTCACCCAATCCTGCTTCCAGTATTGAGATTTTACCGGATTCTGATGGCGATGGTGTTGCTGATAAATATGACGTTTTCCCTCAAGACCCGAATGAGTGGGAAGACACTGATGGCGACGGCATTGGAAACAATGCTGATCCAGATGATGACAATGACGGGATGCCTGATGATTTTGAAACAACATATGGTCTGGATCCTTTTTCAAATGATACATTTGAGGATGCAGATGGTGACGGATACTGCAACTTGAGAGAATTTCTATCTATATCGAATCCTAATAACGAATATGATATCCCAAACTGCATTGCTGATTTTGATGTCACTCTGGATATAGACGGTAGTGATATTTCTGTACTCATCCAGGAATTAGGCATTATTGATTGTTCGCCGCAGTTCCCCTGTACCTGTGACATGGACGGCAATGGTGCGGTTGATGAGATTGACCTCTACCTTTTTATCGAAGATTTCGGCAGGAGTGACTGCCAATGAAATATGCAAAAGCCATGAGATTTGTATTGAATAAAACCAGATATATATTGGTAAGTTTGTTTGTTATTTTAAGTATAGTGCTTGCATTAAATGTGTATGCCGACACAAATGTAAGCGGGAATATTTTCACTGATACTACCTGGGACAGTACAGGAAATCCGTATATTGTTACAGAAGATATTTATATTGATGCTGGAGCTACACTGACAATAGAGCCCGGTGTTGTTGTTAAATTTAATTCCTCCAGGCGATTAACTAATAATGGGAGTTTGAATGTTAACGGGATGGAAAGTAACCCTGTCCATTTCACTTCAAACCAGGCATCACCTTCTATTTCAGATTGGCGCGGAATTCGTTTTTCAGATAATTCCAATGGGAATTTGAATTATTGTATTGTTGAATATGCATACAGTGGAATTGAATTAAACTTACAAACATCCCCGCAGATTATGAACTGCACTATACGAAATAATAGCTATGGTATTAATATAGGAGCGGTAGATTCAACCAGAACTCCACAACCGATTATTAACAATTGTTCTTTCTATGGAAATTCATCAAACAACCTCTCAGTTCCATCGTATCTTCGCTCTCTCACAGTGATTGATGCAACAAACAACTGGTGGGGAACAGCAGACCCTAATCAAATTGCAAAAACCATTTCCGACTATGGTGATTATCACGCGCGAAGCATGGTGGTAGATTTTTCTTTTTTTCTTGATTCAGAAAACGGATCACCCGTGGTTCCTGTTGGTGGAGAAACATATCTTAATGGAGTTACATTGGGTAATAGGACACTGAATGGTGATTATATCGTACCGGCATACTTTATTGTACTGCCGGGACATGAACTTACCATTTCACCTGGAACAACCATAAAATTTATGTCAGATGGATATTTTGAAATAGAAGAGGGTGCTGATCTTCTGGCAGGTGACCTTGAGGGAGATCCTGTCATTTTTACATCCTGGCAGTCAGCACCTGCAATTGCAGACTGGAAAGGCATCAAAATCAATAATTCAGATACGGTAGAGTTGAAGAATGCTGTTGTTGAGTATGCTGAAAAAGGAATTCTTATATCCGGAGGTGGTTCAGTTCAGGTATTACAGACTGTCATCAGAAATAACCAATATGGCGTCGAGGTCGAAGATTACAATGGAATCGCTTCACGTCCGGTGATTAACTTTTGTTCCTTGTATGGAAATACCTGGAATTATAAGGTGGAAAAAACCATATCCCTTGACCCTGTACCCCTTGATGCAACAAACAACTGGTGGGGGACGGCAGATCCTGACGAAATTGGTGAAACCATTTATGATCATGGCATCAGTCCGAGCCGGTCTGTCGTTGATTATTCTTTATTTCTTGACTCGGAAAACGGTACTCCCATTACCCATGCACCCACAGGAGAGATATATTTGATTGGCGGAACCGATGGGAACACCAGTTTGGACGGGTCTTATATTATTCCAAATTATTATAGTGTCATAAATGGATTTGAATTAACCATCCTTCCCGGAACAATTTTGAGATTCATGTCCGGTGCTGATTTAACTGTTTCTGAAAATGCCGTACTGAATGCCGGTGAATCATCAATGGTTCCGGTGACGTTCACCTCTGCAAATGCAACACCTGAGCCGAATGACTGGACAGGGATAAAGTTTGTCGACGGGTCTGTCGGCAATCTGGATAATTGTATTATCGAATATGCACAGTACGGCGTCCAGGTCACTGATAATTCCAGTCCATTGATAATCAATTGTACTCTCCGTTTTAATAATACCGGAATCTATGTTAATAAAACATTTTATGGCTCTGGTGTTCCCAATCCTGTTGTAAATTATTGTTCATTTACAGATAACCAGCAGTACAACTATTACACCTATGGTTTTTCCTCTGTTGTTCTGGATGCAACAAACAATTGGTGGGGGGCAGCTGACCCACAGATTTTCATCGAAAAAATAATGGATTACAAACAAAATGATTATAGTTCGGTTGTCAACTTTTCTTCCTTTCTTGATGCTGAAAACGGTTCTCCTGTGATTCCTCCGGGTGGCGAGACTTATTTAATAGGTATGACAGTGGGAGATGTCATTCTGAATGGGGATTATATCGTGCCGTCCTATTACACAGTAAAGACTGGGCACGAACTTTCCATACTGCCGGGATCCATCATAAAGTTCATGACTGGCTCCTATATAGAAGTGGCACAGGATGGGAGTATGACTGCCGGAGATTCCCAAGGGAGCTCTGTTACATTCACCTCATTTCAACCTTCCCCGGCCATAGGAGACTGGGAAGGAATCAAGCTGAATGACAGTGATTCTGTTGTTTTAAAAAATATTTTGGTTGAGTATGCATCAACAGGTGTTTTTATTTCTGCCGGTACTTCAACCCAAATAACTGATTCTACAATACGTCACAATAACAGAGGAATTGAAGCAGGAGGCTATAGCAATGATCCTCTTACCTTTCCAGTAGTCAACCAGTGTTCAATTTATGCAAACCAAGATTATAATTATTATGTTTCAAAGTACATTGATAACGATATAAGACCTCTTGATGCAACAAATAACTGGTGGGGGACGGCTGATCCACAACAAATCGGAACCATGATTTATGATAATGGAAAAAATGATCGGATGGTTTTCCTGGATTATTCTTCTTTCCTTGATTCTGAGAATGGAACACCCATTACCCATGCATTGACCGGGGAGCTGTATTTAATTGGCGGAACCCGGGATAACATGATTCTGGACGACAGTTATATCGTTCCCTATTCTTTCAGTGTGATAAAAGGCCATGAGCTGACTATCCTGCCCGGTTCAACGTTAAAATTCATGTCCGGTGCAGTCCTGACAGTGCTGGAAAATGCCATAATGACAGCCGGTGCATCGGTGGGGCAGCCTGCCACCTTTACCTCAGCACTGCCGGACCCGGCCCCCGGTGTCTGGGAGGGTATCCGGTTTAATCATAATTCTACAGGGACTATAAACAATAGCATCGTGGAGTATGCTGATATCGGCATCTATTTATTGAATGATACATCGCCACAAATCACAGACACAAAAATACGGCTTAACAATCGCGGTATCATGGGAGTGAATAATTATTATTATGCTGAGCCCCCGGCCCCCAGTGTGAACCATTGCTATTTTGATAATAATTCAGAGTATAATTACTATGTCCAGTCATACCATAATCTTAGTGCAGTGATCCTTGATGCAACACACAACTGGTGGGGAACAAGTAATGTGCAAACCATTTCAGAAAAGATATATGACTTTGGAGATCACAGCAATTCTCCTGTTGTGGATTTTTCTTCTTTCATTTTCATGAATGGGCCGAGCCTGAGTTCTGTCCTCCAAACACTGATTTCAAGTACACCAAGTCCTTCTGTAGTTTTTAAATATGATTTTAATGACGATGGAAAAACCGGCGGAGAAGATGCAACCTACATCCTTCAACATATGGCCGGACTGCGATCAGACAACCAGACTCAAATCTATTTTAATGGCATCATCTCTTCTGCCCTGACATTGACACTTGATGAGTCCCCTTCCATTGTCACAGAAAATGTCAGAATCTTGCCCGGCATTACAGTGACTATTGAACCCGGGGTCATCATAAAATTTGCACAAGGCAAAAACCTATGGGTAGACGGAGAACTCAATGCTATAGGGACAGAAACCAGTCCGATAAAATTTACTTCTGCCGTACTATATCCTGCCCTGAGTGCCTGGCAGGGGATTTATTTTAATGAAAATGCAACAGGGCAAATCACATATTCAATCATTGAATATGCAGATCGCGGTATTGAATGCAAAAAAGCCGGCCCCTTGATCAGCAACAGCACATTTTTTAAAAATAGGCATGGTATATATCTTACCGATTCGTCACCCATGATTCAAAACTGCCTGTTAAATGAAAATTATACTGCCATTCATTGTTATCGCAAAAGCTCCCCCCAAATCTTAGCTAATACAATTATTGAAAACTTAATCGGAATAAAAATTCAAGGAGGTAACATTTCCGTTGATGAAAATCCGCATCCTGTCATCAATAACAACAATATCTATAATAACGGAGTTGGAAACAACGACGCATACAATGTATCTATCGAGTGGTTTTATGACGCTGAAAATCAATTAATTGATTTGAATAATAACTGGTGGGGAACTATTGTCAGAAGTGAAATTCGGGACAACATATATGATTATTCTGATTCTGATACATCGGCACAGGCGGATGTATCAACAATCCTTGATGGTGAGAATGGCAATACCATCCCAGGTCATCTTCTGATTACTCAAATTTCTGTATCTCAAGAATTTATTAACCCTGCCAACAATGATTCAAGTTTGATTTCATTTCATCTTGATGTACCATTGAATATTACAATCGAATTATATAAGGCGATGATGATTATTGATCAATTTGGGGATGGAACATTTGAAAGAGCGTATCTAATGACTTTGATGGAAATGAAGCCACTGCCAGCTGGAATGTATAGTATTCCCTGGGATGGAAGAAATGTGAATAGTGATGTGGTAGACCATTCTGTCTATGTTTATGTTATTAAAGCCTTTGATGGAGATGAACTTGTTGATGTCTATGATCCGGCCTATGTAAAAACCCCGGTTAGTATAACCGAGGGGTCTGTTAACCCGGCACAATATAACCCATACGCCAATGAGGATATACAGATTCAGTATGAGTTGAGTCAAGCCGCATGGGTGACCATTGGCGGACAGAAAAAATTAAATCCTCTTTTTAAAGGCACTCCAAGAAGCCAGGGCCCTCAAACAGAAATATGGGATGGTCTCAATGCCTCCGGTGCTGTGGTCGTGGGGGAACTGGGTATTAATATGAAGGCAGAATCCATGTCTGAGAATGCCATCGTTCTTCAGGATAATACACTGCAAATTACCGATGTTTCATCTGAACCCTATGTAATCACCCCTACATATGGACAGATCAGCACCATTTTTTATACCCTGACCAAGGAGGCGGAAATTTCAATCTCTTTAAGAGATCCCAATGGCGGGAACTGGTCTCTAATCGATGCCATGGTTAAAGTCCAGGGCAATCATACCTTTGAATGGGACGGAAAAATCGGCAGTACGGAATTGGAAAAAAGCAACGGTCCCCAGGGAGATTATACAATGGTTATTACTGCCTTTGACAGTGGGAATAACACAACCTTCACCAAGCATGTCAATGTTCATGTTTATGATTAATCAATTTAGTAAAATAATTTTTTTCATTATTCTTCCAGCAGTATTTTTCTTGCTTCCTGTGAATATTTGTATTGCCAAAGGGATGTCATCAAATCAAATCGGTTGTTCCTGCCTGACCGATGAATTCTGGCAGATCTGGAAATTTAATCTTGATACCCGGCAATCTGAACAATTAACCTTTGATTCCCAGGACAAAAAAGAACCCAAGTGGTATCAAAAGGGGAGAAAATTTCTTTACCGGACAAGCAACGCTAGAATATATTCAGTGCTTGATGAAAACAATGATGGAAAAAAAATACTTGAAAAGTATGGAAACCTTTTTGATCCGGATATTTCTCCGGACAGTCAAGAAATGGTCTTTACCCGTTTTAAAGAAGACCTGATGGATGACAGCGATATATGGAAATATAATTTTTTAACCCGGACCATACAAAAACTGACTGATATGCCGGGACGGCAGTATGATCCGGTCTGGTCCCCCGACGGGGGGAAAATTGCATATGTGTCTGCTGTAAAAAATAAAAAAAAATATGGTGTATGGGTGATGGATAAGTCAGGTGAGAACAAAGCCTGTGTGATTGAAACCCGATATAATAACATGAAACCCTGCTGGTCTCATGATGGAAGATATATTGCCTACACGTCTGATGCTGAAGGCAACAGTGATATCTGGGTACTGGATTTAACCAATAATCAAAAAAAACGGCTGACCCGTTTCCAAGGGTTGGATGCACAGCCTGTCTGGTCTGAAAATGATCAGACCATATTTTTTGTTTCAACCCGACAGGAAACGCTTCAGATATGGCAGATGAAGGCCAATGGATCGGATAAAAAACCTGTCACCCCGATGAATAAAAAGTGTACTGATCCTGTTTGGATAAATACAAAATGAAAACACTTAATATTATACTATTCATTGCCTTGGCCGGCCTGTTATTCTCTTGCACACAGGGCCGTTTAAAACCAGAAAAAGAGATGGCCGCCCTTAATACCCGTCCATTGAGAATCACCAATATCCGGGTGGATAAAAAAGTGTTTTCTCCTGAAAAAGAAAAAGATGTATCCATACATTTTAATATATCCAAACAAAGCCAGGTTACCGTAAAACTTTATAATAGAAGTGATCTATTGATCAAAACACTTGTCAAAAACAAAGAGCTTGAAAAAGGACCCCACAAGATAAAGTGGGACGGCACTGATGACCACAACCATCTTTTACCACCGGGGTATTATATTTTTACAATTATGGGTAAAACCAATAACGAGAAACCAGTAGTGTACGATCCTGCAGATGAAACAGGCGGCAATCTTATCAAAGCAAGGGATGCACAACTTGATACTTTCAAAGGTGAAATCCGATATATTCTGCCGAAAGCAGGTATGGTTAGAATCAGAGCAGGTGTTGAGAACTCGCTGCTTTTACGGACAATCATAGACTGGGAACCCAGGGCAGCAGGCAGGCAGAAAGAGCCCTGGGACGGATTAGATCAAGATGGACTGATCAATCTATTTAAACTGCCAAACCGGCAGATCAGTATTTTTGCTTATTCTTTACCGGATAACAGTATTATTCTTAGTAGAGAGACTCTGAAAAAAGATTTTCCTTCTAAGAACCCTCCTGATCAAAATGAATTGCGCTCACCAAAGAAAATTCGAATAAGCAACAAATTCAAACATTCAACCCATGATGCAGCACTTTGCCACGAACCTGATTTTCAAATAGTGTTCCCGGGACAGCACAAAAAAGATTCAGAAGGTATCCCAATTTTAAACGGTATAGTTCCTGTGAAAATTGTTCTTTCTAAAAGAGACCGGAAACATCTTGAAAGCTCCCGGTTCGAGGTCATGTTCTTTGTTGATCTTATTTTTTTGTTCGAGGATGAAGAGGGATATACACCGTTTACTTTTTTCTGGGATACAAGCAACCTGCCCGAAGGAGAGCATGTATTCACCACCAATATCTGGAGTTACGATGATCATTGCGGTACAAAAAGCCGGAAAGTCATAATAAGGAGATAGCTGATGTTTTTTAATAGATACAAGATGATTAAAGATTCTTTCGTTGTTACACTTCTCAGCTTTACCCTTATATTTAATACCGGTTATCTCTATGCAGGTGATGGTGGCGGCGATGTTCATGGGGGTACTTATTTAGGCGGAACAACGGCTGACGGTGGAGATGTTCCTCATGGAGAAGAAACTAAACCCGAGGCCGACGAAAACCCAGCATTTGATGGCGATCCAGTCTCTTTGTTTAATGGTGAGTATGTTTTATTAAGACAAGGTCTGAAAATTCCGGGAAGAGACATTGATATTAATGCATTTCACACATACAGAAGTCAACGTAATTTCAATGGCAGATATGGGTACGGCTGGTTTTTCAACTATGATATCAAAATTAGAAAACTGAGCTCCGGTAATATTCTTTTTATCGATAACACTGGTCGGAAGATTGAATATATTAAAAACGGTTTTGAATACAGGAAATCGGTCAGGTGCTGCGAAGATGTCATTTTACAAAACCCCAATGGTACTTATACCAAAACTCTGAAAACCGGAATGAGATATGAATTTGATCTCAATGGGAACCTGACCAGTATTAGTGATCCTAATGATAATACCATCCAGTTTGAATATAGTGCAGCAGGTAAACTACCCATTGTCGGGGTGTCTAAATATATGATGACGCTGACATCCAGTGTCATTGCCTATGAATACAGGCTGGAAAAAATAGCCGACACATCCGGACGGCAGATAACATTTGACTACGATAGTCTAGGACGACTGACAAAAATTACTGATCCTGCCAGCAGGGAAACTACCTATACTTACGATGCAGATAACAACTTGATCAAGATTACAGACTCTGCCGGTGATTTTTATATCTATGCTTATGATGTAGACCACAACATGACAAGCATCACAGATCCCAGGGGTTATACTGAACTGCAAAATTCATATGATGTGAATGACCGGGTTGTCTCTCAAATTTATAATGGTGCAACCTTTGGATTTGAATATGATATTGAGACCCATACTACCATCGTGACCGAGCCAAACCTTTCAAAAACCTTTTACCAAATGAACGACAAGGGAAATTCTGTCAAAGTCATTAAGGATTATGAAAACCTCAAGATTACAACTGAGAAGACCTATGACTCAGACATGAACCTGATGTCGGAAAAAAATCCCAAAGGACACACCACCAATTATACTTGGGATACCAAAGGCAATATGCTGACAATGACCGATCATCTTGTTGGGATTCAAACCTTTACTTATGATCCTGTTTTCAACCGGATTAAAACCATTACAGATGAATTGGGGCGAGTAATCTTTTTTGATTATGATGCCAGGGGAAATCTTGTTAAAATTACAGATCCACTGCTCAAAGAGACTACCTTTACATATGATCCGGCCAACGGTGATCTGTTATCAACGACTAATGCCTACAACAAAACCACCAATTTTACTTATAACGTCCATGGGGATCTTACTGAAATCAGGGATCCACTGAATTACACTCAAAACTTTACCTATGATATCCTGGGTAACCTTAAAAGTGTAATTGATCAAAATGATCAAACTACCTCCTGCGAATATAATGACAAAAATGAGCTGATTACCATTACTGATCCGTTGAATCATATTACTCGCATGACCTATGATAAAAACGGAAACAGGACATCTGTTGAAGATGCATTCAACAGAGTTACAAATTTTGAATACAATGACTATGACCACCTTATTCAGATAACAGATGCACTGAATAATACGATTTCCTATGCCTATGATACCAATTGGAACATCACCTCAGTAACAGATGCTGAAAACAACACCACACTAAAAGCATATGATCTGTTTAACCGGGTGGTCAACATCACTGATGCGATGAACAATGAAACCAGTATGACCTATGATGCCCATGACAATCTTGCTTCCATAACCGATGCCAGACTCAATACCACCACCTATACCTATGATGAACTCAATCGTCTGATCCGAACAACCTATCCGGATACCACCTTTGAGGCGCTTACCTATTATAAAACTGGTACTTTAGAATCCAAAACTGTAAGGGACAGCCGAACCATAACCTATGCCTATGATGAATTGAACCGGCTGACCACTACGACCTATCCTGATTCAACCCAGACGGTTTTTGGATATGATGATCTGGGAAGACTCATTTCGGCAGTCAATCCTTCATCCACTATTTCCTATTCTTATGATGCCTTTCATCGGGTTTTACAATATATCCAGGATGGGAAAACAATAGAATATGAATATGATGGTGCTGGCAACAAAACAAAGATTACCTATCCTGATGCAAGCTTTATCACCCGGGAATATGATCCACGGAACCAGATTGATATAATCAGAGATTCATCAAATGCTGTTATTGCAGACTATACCCATGACAAGGTTAAACAACGGTCCCGGATTAACCTGGCAAATGGAACTGCAGCAGAATATAATTATAATGCAATATATCGCCTGACAAATTTGACTAATAAAATTGTTTCTCCTGATACAACTTTTTCAAGCTATGCCTATACCCATGACAAGGCAGGAAACCGGAAAACCATGACGGCATTGGATGGTATTCATTCCTATACCTACGATATAATTTTTCAATTAACCGGGGTTGATTATCCTATAGTTGCCGCCTTTCCCGACACTGTTTATAATTATGACAAGACAGGCAACCGGATCACAACAGCAAATGGAGAGACAGTAAATTATACTGCTAACAATCTGAACCAGTATACTACTGTGAATGGAACCTTTTTTTTATATGATATAAACGGCAATCTGACCCAGGATCAAATCCGAATTTATGTATATGATATTGAAAACAGGCTTATTCAGACCACAGCTCCTGTCGGAACTTTTTCTTATGCCTATGATGCCTTTGATCGCCGTGTTTCTCTGTTTGGATCCTCTGAAACCACAAAATATATCTATGACAACAATCAAGTCATTGCAGAATACAATGGTTCAGATATTTTACTACGCAAATTTGTTTATGGATCCGGAATTGATGAACCGGTTGTAATCGAGACTTTCGGAGGCAAGTTTTATTATCATTTCGATGGTTTGGGTTCCGTATCGGGCTTAACAAACTCTTCTGGCAATATTATAGAAAAGTATGCATATGATATTTTTGGCACACCGGAAATAAAAAGCAGTACTGGAACTATTCTGCTTGAATCAAGTGTTGGGAACCCCTATTTGTTTACTGGAAGGCGGTTTGATGCCGGCACAGGGAATTATTATTATCGAGCAAGATATTATTCCCCTGTTATTGGTAGGTTCCTCCAAGTAGATCCTATCGATTACTTTGACAGCATGAATTTGTATAATTACGTTTTAAACAGCCCTACTACTATGATTGATCCTTTCGGACTTTTAACAGTTACTAAAGGCATTAATCTCCTCCCTAACAATGAACCCCTAGGGAATACTGTTGATATAAGACGTCCAACCCCTTATTATCCAGTGGTCGCTCATGGTTATCAATTTAATCCTAATTCTGGATACAAAAATATAATAACGCCAGAAATGCTTAAAAAAATGATAGAAAATGATAATAACTATAAAAAAGGACAAACAATAATACTCTATGCATGCGAAGCCGGAAAGGGTGATAATTCATTTGCCAGACAACTATCGGACATTATGAATGCAGATGTCATCGCAGCAAACAGTACTGTAGAATTGAGCACATTGACAGTTAGTAACAATGGTGCGTGGCTTCTGTTTAGTCGCAGACCTTGGTTCCAAAGAATTATCGGATTAAATGCAAAGGGCAATCCACTTTAATTCGTAATTCGGGGTAAAATTCAGAGACACCATACTTGAATTCAGGGGACACTAAATTATATGAAATATAAAAAAAAGTTTTTATATACATTTTTAATGTGCATTATTTTGTCATCTTCAGGCTGGTCAAAAGGTATCCAAAATAATGTAATTATCTACACTTCCCACGACCAGATATATTCCGAGCCTATTTTAGATCTCTTTGAGAAAATCTCAGGTATTAAGGTCAAGGCGGTATATGACGTAGAAGCGACAAAAACGACTGGTATTGTAAATCGTTTAATCGCAGAAAAAAATCATCCCCGGTGCGATGTGTTCTGGAACAATGAGAATATCCGAACCATTGTTCTTAAAGAAAAAGGAATTCTTCAAAGATATATTTCCGATTCTGCCAAAGATATACCAAAAGGGTTTAAAGATCCAGAAGGGTTCTGGACCGGATTTGCGGCAAGATCCCGTGTGATTATTTATAATAAAGACATGGTTGATGTTGATGATTTCCCGAAATCAATCTATGATTTTACGGATCGAAAATGGAACGGGCAGGTTGCCATTGCCAATCCTTTGTTTGGGACAACCGCCACCCATGCAGCTGCATTATTTGCCTATCTGGGCAATGCTAAAGCCATATCATTTTTTCAAGCATTAAAAGAGAATCATGTGATTATTGCCCAGGGCAACTCTGTTGTAAAAGACCAGGTGGCCAATGGTGAGCTCATGGCCGGCCTGACAGATACAGATGATGCCAACATGGCTATTCTGGCAGGCAAACCAATTGGTATTGTGATGCCTGACCAGGACGGCATGGGCACGCTTTTAATCCCCAATACTGTTGTATTGATTAACAATTGTCCCAATCCTGAAAATGGTAAAAAATTTATTGATTTTCTTTTAAGCAAAGAGATTGAAAGCAAGCTCGCCTTTTCATCGTCTGTCCAAATCCCTGTAAGAAATGATGTCACAAAACCAGCCACTACCCCTTCTTTTGATTCAATACGATCCATGGATATCTCGTATGATGAAATTGCCGACAAGATGGAAGAAACCGCACAATATATAAAAAATTATTTTCTCCGGTAAACCTACTTTTTCATGAAGAAAATAATCCTTCTTACCTCCCTGGCTTTTTTTATCATCATTGTTCTTCTGCCGGCCATATGGATCGGTGTGGATTCTTTTTTTCATCAAGGTCATCTTTCGTTTGAAAGCTATAAAAATGTTTTAATGAAAAATGGGCAGGGAATTTTTTTTTTAAATACGATCAGGCTTGCATTTTGCGCAACTCTTTTATCTCTACTAATCGGTGTTCCTTTAGGGTTTTTGCTCGAAAGAGTTGATCTTTCCTTTCATCGATTTGTCAAATATCTATACCTTGTTCCACTGATTATTCCGCCCCATATTCATGCTATTGCCTGGATCAGTCTTTTGGGAACAAATGGATTCATTAATCAATTCTTAAACAATTTATTTCATCTTGAAACCCCGATCTTTACAATTTATGGTCTGGTTGGATCTGTCCTGATCTTGGGACTTTCCTACTTTCCGATTATTACGGCCCTAACCATCAGCGGACTGCGCAGCATTGATCAACAGATGGAGGATGCCGGTAAAATTATCACCCACAACTTTGATGTGACAAGAAGAATTACACTGCCGCTTGTGCTGCCCCATATCATCGCTGGAGCCGTGTTTGTTTTTATTTTTTCAATGATAAATTATGGCGTACCGTCTTTATTGCGGGTCAATGTCTTTCCTGTAGAAATCTTTGCACAGTTCAGCGCCTTTTATGATTCTAAGGGAGCTGTGGCATTGTCTATGCCCCTTGTCCTTATTGCTTTCATATTGATCCTGGTCCAGGACCGGTACATGAAAGATAAATCTTATATCACTATTGGAGCCGGTGCAAAGACGCTCACCCGGATAAATCCGGGAAACTGGCAGATAGCAGCATGGATATTCGAAGTTTTTATCATATTGGTTTCAGTGGTACTCCCCATCACAATATTATTTTATGAAGCAGGTTCTTTGGCTTCGTATATAACGGCTGTTAAAACAGCTCATAAACAAATATTGACCAGCCTTGGTTTGTCGGTAATTGCTGCAACGGTTGCCGTTTCTTTAAGTTTTTTCATCGCTTACATCCTGGAAAAAACCCAGTGGCAGGGTAAAGGAATTATCAAGCTCTTTTCATTTTTACCCTTTATTGTGTTGCCGGCCATTCTGGGCATCGGCATGATACAGGTATGGAATAGACCTCAGTTTGATTTTATTTATACAAGTTCTGCAATTGTTGTTGTTGTTTTTATGGCAAGATTCAGTCCATTTGCTTTACAGGCAATCTCGGCAAATCTCAGACAGATAAACATCAATCTTGAAGAAGCAGCATGCTTATCACATGTTACCTGGCAGGATCAGATCTTAAAAATATTGATACCCCTCGCCAATCCCGGACTGATTACCGGATGGATCATGGTCTTTATCCTAAGTATGGGTGAACTGGGGGCAAGCCTGCTTGTTATGCCGCCCGGACAGGCAACCCTGTCCATAAGAATATATACCCTGATGCATTATGGAGCGGGTAATCTTGTGGCAAGCCTGTGCCTGATACTTATTGCCATAACCCTAATACCTATTTCAATTCTGTTATTGCTCAATTCATGGTATAGAAAATCTAATTTAGACAGACGGAAAACATATGATCCAAATACTGAACCTGAAAAAACAATACAAAAAAGCCACAGTGCTTGACAATATCTGTTTAGAAATTGGGAAACAAGAGACTGTTGTAGTGGTTGGGCCTTCCGGGTCCGGCAAAACAACACTTTTACGACTGATTGCAGGCCTTGAAAAGCCGGATGCAGGTGAAATATATATCCAGGGAATCAAGTCAAGCAAACCCCAAAATATAATTATTCCGCCAAACAGGAGAAGACTTGGGATGATTTTTCAGGATCTTGCCCTGTGGCCCCATATGACAGCACGTGAAAATATTGAGTTGGGACTTATATCGCTTGGAATGAGTAAAAACAAAAGAAAACAAAAATTAAAAAAAATGCGTGGGCATATTGATATTGATTCATTTATTAACAGGTATCCCGAACATTTGTCTGGTGGTGAAAAACAAAAAGTCGCCCTTGCCAGAACCCTTATACTGGAGCCGGACATCCTTTTAATGGATGAGCCATTAAACAGCCTTGATACCGTTCAAAAAGATGATATTCTATTGTTGATCAAGCAGCTTGTTAAACTGTATAAAATCACCATGATCTATGTGACACATAACAGGGAAGAGGCACTTTTCATGTCGGATAGAATCTGTGTGATGTCTAATGGCCGAATTGTTCAAACAGGTGTTAAAGAGGAATTAGTGAAAAACCCGAAATCAAAATTTATTCAATATTTTTTTAAGGGGTAATAGATGAAACGAGTGTTATCTTTATCAATCGTAATTATTTTGATCATCACCCAGTCTGTAATGGCCCAGTCCCCTAAAAAACAGACGGTGTATTCAACCTGGGAGAACATGGAAATTGATAAATGTGCTTCTGCCTGGCTTTTGAAACAGTTTGTTGACAAACAGGCTGTTTTCCGGTTTTTTGCAAAAGGGGCACTCATATCAGACGGCATTCCCTTTGATGTGCCCCAGGCAGACATCCGGCGTTATCATACACTTTCGAGCTTTGAATATATCATGAAAAAGCACAAAATCACTGATCCTGCTCTGAAACAGATCGCCAAGATTATTCACGATATTGAGATTAATTTTTGGGGTGAAAAAAAAATAAAGAATTCAGAGGAAATTTATTCCATATTTCAGAAAATTATGGAGACATCCAAAACACCTGAAGAATGCTTTATGTCCAGTTTTAAATATTTTAATGAATTATATGGTGAATTTAATGAATGATGAAAGAGTCTAATAAGGGCAAATTTCATTTTAATATTTTTCTGATGGTGTTTAGAAAATTTTTCAAGCGAACCTCTTACTTTCTCAATTCCGATACTTCTCAGGTAACCCGCACCAATAAAACCACCAGCAATATGGCTGAACTGTGAAATCCTATTATTTTCCGGTCATTTTGATTTTATAATTTGTCCAGGTGTAAAAGTTAAGGTACAATGAAATTTTTAATAAAAGAATTGATATAAAATAAACAAATGGAGTTTTTATGACCCTTGTCCTAAGTTTTTTGTTTAAAAGTCTGGCCGTTTTTATTGTGGCAAAAATGCTGCCTGGAATACATATTAAAAATTTCGGAACAGCCATTTTTGTTGCCTTTATTTACAGTGTGATTAATTATCTTTTGGGAAAAATTCTATTCTTTTTTGCATTTCCGGTAATACTTATTACATTCGGACTCTTTACGTTTATTATTGATGCCTTTTTTTTATGGATCACGGATAAAATAATAGAGGATTTTAAGATTGATAATTTCGGTACCACAATTTTAGCAGCATTTTTGATAATGGTTTCAGATAGACTGCTTAACTGGATTTTTTTGTAAATTTGTGTGATCGAATTGTTATAAAGATAATGACGTTTGAACAGTATCCAAAAAACATTGGCACAAATCCTGGAATTAATATAAAAGGTTTTTTATGACCGATTTGATCCTAACAGAAAAGTTTTCCGTGGCATCTGATTTTGCAAAAGCTCTTGGTGTGAAGAAAAAAGGGGAAGGCTATTTTGAAGGGGATGAGTATGTAATCACTTGGGCTGTTGGGCATCTTGTGGAGCTATACGCACCTGATGATTATGATAAAAATCTAAAAAAATGGAAAATAGAAACACTGCCCCTTATACCCGAAAAATTTAAATACAAACCCATCAAAAGAACTTACCGACAATTCAAGACAATAAAAAATCTTCTTACTAAAAAAAACTTCACTCATGTAATAATAGCTACAGATGCAGGGCGTGAAGGTGAAGTGATAGCTCGAACTATCCTTTTTGAGTCGGGGTTTTTGGATAAAAGCCGAATTTTACGTTTCTGGACCAGTCAGGCACTTGTTCCCGAAGTTGTCAGAAACACCATGAAAAAGTTGAAGCCTGTAACTGATTATGACAGGTTATGGCGTGCGGGTTATTATAGACAGGTATCCGATTGGATGATCGGTATGAACTGTACCCGGGTTCTTACCGTTAGACTCAAAGATCTTTTTTCTGTGGGTCGTGTTCAAACCGCAGTTCTTGCCCTTCTTACTGACCGTAAAAAAGAAAGAGATAATTTTATTCCAAAAACTTATTGGACAATAAAAGTATTGTTTGCCAATGATAAGGGGAATTGGATCGGGCACTGGTTTAAAAATGAAGATACAAAACTTACAAAAAAGGAAGAGGCGCAAAACCTTTACAAAAATCTTACCCATGAAAAATCTCCAGGTGTTGTTCAATCAGTAATAAAGGAGAAAAAAAAAGAATTACCACCCTTCCTTTTCTCCCTTACCGATCTTCAACAGGAAGCCAATAAAAAGTTTGGTTTTCCTGCAAAAAAAACTTTAGACATAGCACAGAGATTGTACCAGGATAAAAAGTGTTTATCATACCCGAGAACCGATTCCAGGGTGTTAGGCACTCAGAATCTCGATATGGTTAAAAATATCATTAAAAAACTTAATAGCTCTTATCTGGAAATTTTTAAAAACATTGATCAGCAAAGGCTATCTCTTTTAAACAAAAGAGTATTCAATGATGCAAAGCTGACCGACCATCATGCTCTGATTCCGTTCAAACCACTACCCCCCGGAGTAACAGGGGATGAAAAAAAAGTGTTTGATCTTGTAATGAGGCGGTTTGCGGCAGCATTCCATCCTGATTGTCAATTTGAAAATACCCGTGTAATAACCGTATTTAGTAATGAAACGTTTCAGACCCGTGGAAAGGTAATACTTGTTCAAGGGTGGAGGAGCGTTTACATAGAAAAAACAAAAGATAAAGATATAGTTGAACATATTCCAGCTCTTGTTCAAGGGGATACTGGTATTGCTAAAAAAATAATGTCGGATGAAAAACAGACCAAACCTCCTCCAGAATATACAGACTCGCTGCTGCTAAAAGATATGACAAATCCAGGCAGATATGTTTCAAAAGAGGCTATAAAAAAGTTCTATCGTGGTGATATCGGTATCGGCACCCAGTCAACAAGAGCCCAGATCATTGAAACTCTTATTTCTCGAAAATATATTAAAAGATCCGGCAAACAACTGCTTGCAATGGATAAAGGATGTTTTTTGGTTGATATGCTTAGAAAATGTCCAGTATCTTCTGTCCTTACATCACCCGAAGAAACAGCTCGATGGGAGATGAATCTTAACAACATTGCTCTTGGAGAGGGCATGGATACAAAATTTCTTGTAAACATTAAAAATTTTGTAACAGATGCAGTAAACGAGCTTAAAGTGGCAGAATTTGAATCAAGAAATTTTAAAACTGATGTTCAAGATTTAGTAGTCATCGGGAACTGTCCTGCCTGCCCTTTATGCGGTGGTAAAATAATTGAAGGCAAAAAAGGTTATGGCTGCGCAAACTGGCGGCCTGATGATGGCAATTGCCTTTTTGTAATATGGAAGGAAATCTCAGGCAAAAAGTTATCGGAAAAGAATATCGAAACTCTTCTTACAGGCAAGACAACAAGGCCTTATGTGCTAAAAGACAAAACCGGTAGTAAATTCAAAGCAAAGATGAGAATGATTCAAAACACACAAACTCAATTCTTGATAGAAATAGTGCCGGTTGATGAACATCTATCTATTTCAGTTTTTCAAATCCCTTGCTTTCGTTAAGTTGCCACTGCTATACGAGTTTGATATGCACATCGAATATTGTGATGTGGATTTGGGGTCTTACAAAAAGAGTGTTAAGATTCATTGCAAGCTCAAATTTTAAAAAATAAGAGTGAAGATACATGAAAACACATTTGATAGCGATCATCCTTCTCGTGGTGACTTTGTTGCTATTTGGTTGCGGTATACCAGATCTTCCCGGGCCAATCGGCATTCCTGGTATTTAATACGCCAGTGCAGGAGCCTTTATCATCGGCCACTTCGAATAAAACCATAACCCGCACCAATAAATCCGCCAGCAAGATGACTGAATTGTGAGATCCTATCAATCTTCAGGGTTGAGACCACTTCGCTACCAATGAAAAGCACTGCAATAATAATAAATGTCAGTGGAATTTCTCTGGCTCTGATGTTTGAAAAAGAACTGAGAAGTATCAGCATGAAAGCAATGCCACTTCCGCCTATAAGCGATGTTGAAAATAAAAATGCATTAAGCATTGCCGTAGCAACGGCTGTGATTAAAACCATTTCCAAAAGTTTGCCTGATCCGTATTTTTCTTCAAGTAGTGGCCCTACAAGAAGAATAATCATCAGATTCCCCATCAGGTGACCCCATCCCCCATGACCGGCAATATATGAAACCAATCTCAGGTAAAAATATGGATCTGAAAAAGAGAAATGAGCCGGAGAAGAAAAGTATCTTGTTAAAAGACCACTACTGTAAAAAATCAAAACGCATATTGATATTATGGAATAAGTCAGAATGACTGGTGAGTTGTATTTGATTTTCATAGTTTACGTTCCCCTATTAATCGGTGCCCAGCTTTGAAAAATATTTTGATAGAAGATACCTGTGACAATTTGTATCTGCTTTGCAAAAACAAACCAGGGTGACTTCGTCTCTGGCTAAAACTTCATTCCAGATATCTTTGTTCTGCTGATATGATTTTCGCATCAGATCCTTATATGTTTTCTTATATTCATCCCAGGAAATTTTACCTTCTTTTGAGCCCATGACCATTTTCCAGGAAGGAGCGAATATAACCCTTTTATTAAATAGTTTGTGCCCCAATAAACCACCAGAGGAGGTTCTTTTGAGTTATACAGTTGATAAAATTTTTGACTCAACGAAGAATATAAGATATTGCTAAAGAAGACAAGCTTTGGTATTAGCAAACTTTTTTCGAAGATAATTTTATGAGGATAAGGATTTTAGCTCCAGTTAAAGAACTAAAATAATTGTCGTACAGATATTTTTCTCTGTGGTTGAATTGGTCTATCATTTTTACTCCTGTAAAGGAGTAATCTGCTTGTGTTTAAATGCTTTTTGGTTTTATTTGATATTTGATAGAAAAATTCAATTAACTGATTCTTTACATCTTTAAATTTAATTGTTACTGATTGTGAGTTTTAGGTCTCTGCCCCGTTGTGGGATTAATCATTAAAAATGGATTATTGGAAATGAGTATATTAAATAAAAAAGAATGCTTTGGCTCCCAGGGAAGGGATATGTTGTACGGTGATTCTCCAGATCAATGCCTGGATTGTGAACTATTTGATAAATACCATAAAATTTCAATAGCCGGTTGCCTGCAAGGTATTTCCTCCGATCTGGATCTCATCGTTCAAAACGGACTTACAACAGGATTTTTAAAGGCTTACATGGAACTTGAAAAATTTAATGAGATAATGGAAAAAAAATTAAAGAAAAAAGATAACTAAAGCATAAAAAAAGATGAATGAAATAAAATTAATAGAGAAACTCAAATCATGATGATAGCTCGGAGGCAGAAGTTGTCCAACAATTATCTGCAAAATAAATTTGCAATTGCACATTACCATATCTGTACAAATACCCATCCTGCCTCTACATGACAGGGATGGGTGATGGGGGTACGGGGGAAGAGGGAAGAGGGAAGGGATTCAGGCTTTAAGATTTAGAATAAAATTATGGAAAATCAGGATTATTATCAGATATTAGGGATCTCAAAAAATGCTGATAAGTTGCAAATAAAGGCTGTTTATCGTGACTTGGCGTTTAAATTCCATCCAGATAGAAACAAGGGGAATGCCGATACAGCTGATAAAATGAAACAGGTAAACGAGGCGTATGCCGTATTGTCCGATTCCAAAAAGAGACGTGATTACGATTCTTTGCGGCAACAATACGATCCTGCCGATGCTTATTCACAGTTTCGAAAAAGTTATTCAGACCAAGATATTTTTACTGGAACCGACATTCACAATGTGTTTAACGAACTGGCAAAATCTTTTGGATTCAGAAATTTTGATGATATTTCTAAAGAGTTTTATGGTACAAAAGGAAAAATATTTGAATTCAAAGACTCTGGTTTCTCAGTTAAAGGTTTTTTCTTTCTCGGTACATTGGAGTTTGGAAAATTTCCTTTTAAGATTCCTCTCTCAGGCAAAATGAGGAGGTTTGCCAGGACATTGCTGCAAAATATATCAGGTGAAAAGATTCCGCTGAAAGGTAATAACCTTCATGATACCATTCAAATCAATTCCGACCTGGCTAAAAAAGGCGGTCCCTATGCCTACTATCATAAATGGAAATCAATTAAGTTGGTGGTGAAAATTCCTCCCAATGTGCATCATGGACAACAGATCCGCCTTGTGGGTATGGGGGAGAAAAGCAAGGGGGACAGGGAAGCAGGAAATCTGTATCTGAAAATCGAAACGAAACTATCTCTTGTGAGCAAAATTAGAAAGTATCTTCCGTTTTAACCAGGCATCAAAAGATAGATTCCTACCCATAAATGCAAGATCAATCACCTTGTGTGTAATACCCATAACATCTGGTAAAAAAGGTTCGCTGTATGAAGATAAAAATAAATAATCAGGCCATGACTTGATTAATAAAGAACATATCATAGCCCTATTGAAAAAATATAAAAAAGATCAATCCAAGAGATTTGGTATTACTAAAATGGGCGTTTTTGGATCCGTTGCCAGGGGATCCATTAATGAAAGTAGCGATATAGATATAGTTGTTGAGCTAAACAAACGAAATCTGTTAAACCGAATCGGTTTAAAAATTAGCTTAGAAGATTTTCTTGGAGTGCCTGTAGATGTTGTTGCCTATTGGGAGGATTTGAGTCCTCTTTTGAAAGAGCGAATAACAAAGGATGTTATTTATGTATGATGACGAAAGCGGATCAGAATTCATAACGATAATGCTTGTAATGATTTTTTGAGGTTAAATGAACAGAAGAATAAATCTTAATGAGAAAATTCAACCGATACAAAGCGATTCAAAATTAAAATCATATTTTCGCTCTCATTGCCAAAAGCTTTTAATGAAGGGTAATGTGAAACGGTTGAGCATGACCGTATTGTCAGAAATTGATTGATTTAGATGAGAACGACCTTTTAGAAAACAATGAAGGAAATGAAAAATAGGATAGGCAGGGTGCTATGATAATTTTTAGAGCTAAACTTCCGGTGACTTTATGAGAGTGCTATTTTGGTATTGCGATAAATTTGGTTGGACTCCAACTATAAAGACCCTTGAAACTGCTCCAGTTTCAGATCCAGAAGAACATGAAAAGGTTGTAGTTGCTTTTGTTCATATTGAACCAAAAGATATTCAGAATGGTAGCTCATCGGAAACAAAACTTGTAAAAAATGCTAAATGGCTTGCCCGCAAATGGGATGTAAAGAAAATCCTTTTACATTCATTCACACATTTGGCTGAAGAAAAAGCAGGTCCGGAACAGGCAAAGTTACTTTTGGATCGAGTTCAAGACAGGCTTGTTAAAGCGGAATATCAAGCATTACAGACAGCATATGGATATTTCAATGATTTGGTCATTGAAGCTAAAGGACACCCGCTCGCCAGAATTTTTAAGGAATTTTAGATGCAGAAAAGACCAGCAGTAGAAGTTGCAGTGCCTGCTACAGGGTATGGGTGTCTGCTGCTGATTTTTGCCGGATAGAATTACCATTGACACTCCATTGATAAAAGTTTATCGTAAGCAAAGGCAGAGGGTGGCGTGAAGGGATTAAACATGATTCTGGGATATAAGATCTGCCTGATTGTTAATATAATGGCCTGAAATTATCAGGTTAATGAGGTAAATGAATGTTGACCACTACATCCGGCATAAATTATATAACTGGATACCAGGCTCAACTGGATGTTTCTAATACCGATAAATCTTCAAATAGTGCGGATCATTCTTCTTCAAACCGCAAAGAATCCAATGACACAGTAAATATTTCCCGTGAAGCAAGAGAGCTTCAACAAGAATATCAGGGGGAAAAAAATACACTGGAACAAAATTACAATAGTGAAACCCAACAACTTGAAAGAGAGTTTCTTCAGGAAAAAAACAGGATTGAAAGAGAATTTACTCAGAAAAAGCAGAGTTTGGAAATAAATGTTTACGCTTGATAGCATATTTTATCAATAGCCTGCCTGTATAATCCCATCTTCAAATAGACCATTACCAATGGATTGCTGCCCATGGGTGCCGTTTTTATTGGTTTTATTATTATGCGCAAAATTTCATTACTATTTATAAAAATTTCAATATATTGTATAAGACGAAAAATATTTTGGTTTAATTTTTGGAGGTTAAAACATGAAACCAGTTGTGGCCCTTCTTGGCCGACCCAATGTGGGCAAATCCACACTGTTTAACAGGATTATACGTTCAAGACGCGCGCTTGTTGATGATTTTCCGGGTGTGACAAGGGACAGACATTATGCGGATGCACTATGGGATGATGTTGAGTTTACCGTGATTGATACCGGCGGTTTTTTAAGTTCGGATGATGATTATTTTGCCTCCCAGATTAAAGACCAGTTGACGGCTGCGGCTGACCAGGCCGATGTCCTCATATTCATCATGGATGGCCGGGCAGGATTGTCACCCTATGACCGGGAGCTGGCTGACTTTTTACGCAGAATGTCCAAACCCGTGTTTTATCTGATCAATAAAATAGAAAGCTATAAACAGCATGATGAGCTTTCAGAGTTTTATTCATTGGGCATTGATCATTTTTATAAGATTTCAGCAGAACACGGTATTGGTATTGGTGATTTTTTAGATGACCTGGTGAAAGCTTTACCGGAATATGAGCAGGGGGAAGAAGACGAAGACTCCCGGATAAAAATCGCCATTGTCGGCCGGCCCAATGTAGGGAAATCTTCCCTTGCCAACAGATTGTTTGGCGAACAGCGGATAGTGGTCAATGAAAAGGCCGGTACCACAAGGGATGCCATAGAACTCAGCGTTGAACATAAAGGCAGACAGTTTATCCTTGTGGATACGGCCGGTATCCGGCGAAAGGGCAAGGTCACCCGGAAAATTGAAAAATTCTCCATCCTGAAATCATTGAAGAGCCTTGATGAGTGTGATGTGGCGTTAATTCTGATCGATTCGGATGAAGGTATTACAGATCAGGATATCACCATTGCAGGATATGCTGAAGACAGGGGATGCGGTGCCATGTTCCTGTTAAACAAATGGGATCTTTTAGATAAAGAACGAAAAAGTATTAAAAAATATATGGAGGAGTTAAGGTATAAGTCTAAATTTTTGTCCTATGCGCCCGCCATGACAGTTTCAGCCCTGACAGGACAGCGGTGTCATAAAATTTTGGATGAAGTGGTAAAGATTCACAAGGAATATTGTCACAGAATTAATACGGGTGTGCTGAACCGGATTATTGAGGATGCTGTTTACAGGGAAGAGCCTTCACTGCATAAAGGAAAAAGATTAAAATTTTTTTACTCCACACAGGTGGCCACAAAACCGCCGTGCTTTGTCTGCTTTGTCAATTTTTCAAAAGCGGTTCATTTTTCCTATAAGCGATATTTGATCAATCAGTTGCGGCAGATGATTCCTTTAAAATTGACACCCATTAAACTTTATTTCAGGGAAAAGACAGGGAAAATAAAATTTTCCGGTGGATCAAAAGAAGATGAAAGAATTTTTCAGAAAAAGAAAAAACATAATACAAAAAAACAAAAGCTAAGAAAAGAACAGAGCAAAAGAAAAAGAGAAAGGGATAGGGACAACTCTTAAAGAGAATGGATCTTTTTGAATCTCAAAATTATCAGGACAAATCCTTAACCAGTCCCCTGGCTGACAGGATGCGCCCCAGAACCCTTGATGCACTTGTGGGTCAGGAGCATCTCATTGCCAAAGGACGTCTTCTTCAAAAGGCTATTGAAGATGACAGGTTGTTTTCCATCCTTCTCTGGGGGCCGCCCGGATGCGGCAAGACAACTATAGCAGGCATTATTGCCAATGAAACAAAATCCGAATTTGTAGAGATTTCCGCTGTTTTGTCCGGGGTTAAAGACATCCGGCAGATTATCAAACAAGCCAGGGAAAGACGGACCCTGTATAAAAAAAGAACCATCCTGTTTGTGGATGAAATCCACAGGTTCAATAAAGCTCAGCAGGATGCCTTTCTTCATCATGTGGAAAAAGGGCTGATTACCCTTGTGGGCGCGACCACCCAAAATCCTTCCTTTGAAGTTATTCCCGCCCTGGTATCCCGATGCAGGGTATTTACTTTAAAAAATCTTGAAAAAGAAAGCATTTTGATTATTTTAAAACGGGCATTGATAGATCCTGAAAACGGTCTGGGGCTTGAACCGGAGAGGATGTCCCTTAACGCATTGGAGCATATTGCAAGGGTGTCTGACGGCGATGCCAGGATTGCTCTGACCAATCTTGAGACGGCAATGCTTCATTTTGCACAAAAAAAACAGATTAATGTCCAGGATGTTGAGTCGGCCATTGAAAAAAAATCACTATTATATGATAAGGCAGGTGAGGAGCATTTTAACCTGATTTCCGCTTTTATTAAGAGCATGCGGGGCAGTGACCCGGATGCAGCGGTTTATTGGCTTGAACGTATGTTAATGTCTGGGGATGACCCCTATTATATGCTGAGAAGAATGATACGATTTGCAACAGAAGATATTGGCATGGCTGATCCGGGAGCGCTGACCATGGCCTTGAATGCCAGTAAATCTTTTCGGATTTTGGGCCACCCCGAAGGAGATGATGCCCTGTTTCAGGCAGCGATCTATCTTGCAACCGCTCCCAAGAGCAATGCCGTTTATACGGCGCATAAACAAGTAAAAAAGATGATTCAAGAAATCGGTTACTCCCCGGTCCCGCTTGTAATCAGGAATGCTCCGACAAAGCTGATGAAAGATTTGAATTACGGTAAAGGGTACAAGTATGCCCATGATTATAAGGATGCTTATATTCCCCAGTCCTATCTGCCGGGTGACCTTGAAGATCAAAGATTTTATTTCCCAACGGATCGGGGATACGAGAAAACCGTAAAACAGCGAATAGAGAATTGGATCAAATTAAAAAAGAAAACATAAATAGACAGTCCTGATGTGTATTGATTGAATGCTTCTTGATGAATCAGTTAAGGGGCTGCCTGAAAAGCATGAGTCTGCCAAGAGCCAGATCGTACTCATTCCAGTCATCAAGATACGAACTTAATGCCTCCCGGTAATGGTGGGCTGCTTTTTTCCTGTTTTGATCTCCTTCCGCCCACAAGCCCAGTGCCGTGTGCAGGGTAATTAATTTTTCAGGTTTTTTACCGGCAAGTTTAATCAGCCGGTCTTCTTTTGTTTTTAAAACAAGGTGTTTGCTGATAATGCTGTACCAGGGGTTAAGGGTTTCTTTTGAAAATTTTGTTAAGTGATCCTTTGATTCCCGGTGCTTTCCCATGATATTCAGGATTTCTCCTTTTAATAATCCCAGGCTGAGACTTAAGGCGGACTCCCGGGTGGGCTGCTTAAAAAAAATATCAATGAAATCAAGCACTTTTTGCCATTCACTGTTCTCGGTATGGTAAAAAGCGATTCTTCCGACAATGGTCCTGTTTTTCGGTGCCAGTTCAAGAAGCTTGATATAGAGTTGGATTTTTTCTTCATGTTTAAGTTTGACTGACTCAAACTGGTTAATCAATGCCGTCATCGCTGCCCTGTGTTCGGCTGCCTGTTTCCTGTATTCCAGAGCTTTGTGCCTGAATGCTTCAACATCCTTTTTGTGCGCATGTTTATCTTCCAGATATCTTGCATGTTCTTCCTGGATGCGATTCAGCCTTGAAAAAGAAAGATAATAAACCCAATCATTGATACCGGTATTTAGAATGGATTGTTTAAACATTTTTCCGGCAATCCCCATTTCATTATTATCTTCTAAAATAAGCCCTTCGATAAACAGTCTCCAGCTTTTTTCCGACCGGTTTTCATAGTCAATAAATTCAGGATTCATTCTTTTTTTATCTCTTAATATTGTTGCCAGATAACTTAAAAATTCATCTTCTTCATACCAGTCCATAGTAAAAAGGCTTTTTGTAAGTGCATTGGTTTTTTCACGGGTTTTTATCCAGTCGATAATATAGAGCATCAGTCTGGATGTGGTATTTTCCTGTTCAATCAAGGAAAGTTTTTTAAAAAAATGCCTGCTCTTATTAAAATCCCCGGTACAAAAATTCAGCATCCCTGCTGAAAATAGCAGGACAGGGTCTTTGCTTGTTTTAAGCATGGTTTCATTTAGTTCTGCGGCTTCTTTGAACTTATTTTCATTTGCAAGGCTGGTAATCTGTTCAAGTTTGGATTCCAGAGAAAAATCAAGAACTCCATTCCAATGGGGCTGACCTGTTTTAATCGATTCAACAAACCTGGCCGGTCGTAAGATGGGCAGTATGAGTCCGAAATCCGATAAAGGCGTGTTGATTTTAAAATATCCACTTGTCTGATCAGATATCACTCCCGATGCAATCCCGATGACATTGCCTTTAGCATTGATGGCAGGACCGCCACTGTTCCCCTTATAAATAGAGGAATCCACCTGGATTATTTCCCTGGTGGTTCTTCTGACATGCCCCCTTGTAATACTTGTATTAATGTGGTCATCCTGGGTGCGGTTTCCCAAGGGGAATCCTAAAATTGCCACAGGTGAGAGGCGCTGGATATCATCGGAAGAAATTGTCGTTTCAAGGGGCAGGGGTTTCAGATTAGAAGGAAGAGTATCAATTTTTAAAACCGCAAAATCATTTTTAAACGGAGATTTTATCCTTTCGCCGGTTTTCATGGAAGACCTTGGAACCCCGATGATTCTCAGGTTGCCTTCGCCACCGGCACTGTATGCGGATGAAAGATAATAAGAATCCGACAATTCCACGCTGTCTCTTAATGCCGGCAAACGGTTGAATGCTTTTTTCCCTTCAAACCATAAAAACATCCTGTAATCAAATTCTATGGGGTTCTTTAAAATGGCATATTGGTTATACGCCTGGAAAAGGGAGATGTCGTCAAGCCATGGACAGGCGACATGACGATTGGTTAAAAGATATCCGCTGCTGTCCACCAGAAAGGCTGTGCCTTCCACCCTGTTCTTATATATAATTTGTTTGGTATCGGACAGCCAGTATTCCACCATTAGAAATGCAACGGAACCGGCATAGGATTCTACAAAATTAGAAAGTACCACTTCTTTTTTGTTTTTATCAAAATTGACATACAGCCATGAGATGGTGCCAAAGGCGACGATTCCCGCAATAATTAAAATCAGTAATACCACTACTTTTTTAAACCACCGTAATTCCTTGAGCAGCCTGGGCTTTTTTTTGTATGGGGATGTCTTTTGGTTTGAATAGGGCAGCCGGTCTAAAATACGTGATAATGCAGACGTCACCTTGCTCATGGTTTGAGGCCGCAGGTCCGGGTCATCCGACAGCATGATTTTGATCAGTACGGCAAGTTCAGTGTCCAGACCTTTCAAGTCATCAACCTTTGAGGAGAAGTTTTTCAGATTGTGATCTGCGGTTAACAGCTCAATAAATATTTTTCCAAGAGACCAGATACCACTTTTAAAATCAATAGCTCTCTTATTAATAATGTCGGGATGGCAATCCAGCAGTTTTTGCAGCATGGGACCATGGTGGGTTGCCCTTGCATTCAGAAATCTGGAAAGCTTGTAATTGATTTTTACATGGAGATCATTGGTCTTTCCCTTGGGGATCAGGATATCATCAAGAATCAGGTAGGGCATGAAATGATCTTTTTTATGCAAGAGATCAAGAACGGAAGCAATATTGTGGAAAAGGGTGACTATTCTGCGCTGATCATTCAACAGTCCGGACACAAAGATAGATCCCCAATCAGCTGCATCGACCCATTCACTGACCCTGTACCAGAGCCCTTTATCACTTTTTTTAATGGCATAATGTTGAACAAAGTGCTCTGATGGAAGTTTGTTAAGTTCTTCGAGTTCTTTTTCAAGCCGTTTGGCAACACGGTCATCTACGCCTGATTTTTCTGTGAACAGTCTGATGGAGACAGGCTTTTCACCATGGTCTTTTACTGCTTTGCAGACAAGAGAGGAACGGCCCTCATGGATAATGGTCACAATTTTGTAATCATCAATATATTTTATTCCGCTTACGATGTGGCTGCCGCAGGCCGGGCACATTGTAAGCTTTTGAGAGAGACTTTGTCCGCATGATTTGCATTGTTTCATAGCACGAACTCTTTATCGATTTATAAGTTTGCATGAGGATTGATTGCAAACTTAAGTTAGTCATCACAAAATGAGATATTTTTCTTTAATAATAAGATATTTAGCAAAAATAGTCAATAAAGAGAAAAAGAGAAAAGGATAAAGAGAAAAAGATCTGACCATATCAAATTTATTGCTTGACAGCCTGTGGGAATCGTTTTATTGAATACTAAAGAAAAAAGATTTGTGCGGGAGCATGATTGATATGCTGAGAGGGGTTTGGCCCGACCGTTCATAACCTGATCCGGATAATACCGGCGGAGGGAACGAATTTATGATGAACCATCCTCTGATAATCAGGTGCTTTTTATTCAGAGAATGGTTTTTTTATTTTGGAGATAAGATGATGAAATTAAATGTTTTTTTGATGATAGTATGCTTATTACTGTTCAGCCTTTATGCCTGTTCAAAGGAAGAACAAAAACAAGTTCCTGTTGTCACCATTATGACCCATGACAGTTTCAGTGTCAGCAAAGAGGTTGTTTCAAGGTTTGAAGAAAAATTCCATGCAAAAATAGTTATCCTGAAATCAGGAGACGCAGGAGAAGCACTTAACAAGGCGATTTTATCAAAAAACAATCCCCTTGCCGATATTTTTTACGGGGTGGATAATACATTTTTAAGCAGGGCTTTAAAAGCAGATATGTTTGTTCCCTATGCCCCTTCGCATCTGGATGAGGTTGATAATGCTTTAAGGCTGGATTCTGAAAACCAACTTGTTCCTGTGGATTTTGGCGATGTCTGTTTGAATTATGATATCAAGTGGTTTAAGGATAATAATAAAGAGCCGCCCGTCATGCTGGAAGATTTAATAAAACCTGCTTATAAAGGATTAACCGTTGTTGAAAATCCTGCAACCTCTTCTCCGGGACTTGCCTTTTTGCTGGCCACCATCAGCCGGTTTGGCCAGGACGGGTATATTGATTACTGGCAAAAACTTAAAGCCAATGGGGTTCTTGTGACCAATGGCTGGAAAGAAGCTTATTGGGGAAAATTTACCGCAGCATCTAAAGGGGACAAACCCATTGTTGTCAGTTATGCATCAAGCCCGGCTGCTGAAGTCTTTTTTTCTGAAACAAAACTTACCCGGGCTCCCACCGGCGTGGTGATTGAAAATGGTTCCGCATTCAGGCAGATTGAGTTTGCAGGGATTTTAAAAGGATCTTCCAACATGGCACTTGCCAAAAAAACCATGGACTTTATCCTGTCAAAAGATTTCCAGGAAGATATCCCGTTACAGATGTTTGTTTTTCCGGCAAACAAAACTGCTGAACTGCCCGAGGTGTTTAAAAAACACGCCAGTATAACAAGACAGCCGGCACTTTTGGACTCCAAATTAATTGATACCAAAAGAGATGTCTGGATCAGAGAATGGACAGAACAATTACTCCAATAAAAAAAAGGCTGCAACTTCACCCCTATGCTCTGGCCGGGCTGGTTCCGGCCTGTTTTTTTCTCCTTTTTTATTTTTACCCCTTGTCCGGGATTTTTATAAAAAGTTTTTTCCAGAAAGGAAAGATAGATCTTAGTTTTCTGGATCAGGTATTCGCTTCAACAAGAATGATGAAAATCATATGGTTTACCTTCTGGCAGGCGGGACTTTCAACTTTATTAACCCTTATTTGTGCGCTGCCCTGTGCCTTTGTCCTGTCCCATTATGCATTTAAAGGGAAAAAATTAATTAAAATCCTGTCTTCCATTCCATTTGTCCTTCCTGCAGTTGTTGTGGCAGCGGCGTTTCAGGCCTGCTTTGGGAATAATGGTTTTTTTTTCGGTGTAAAAATAGAACATCCTTTGGTGCTGATTCTTCTGGTCCATATTTTTTATAATTTTTCAGTCATGTTAAGGATTATTACAGGGTTCTGGTCTTCTCTCCAGGGCCGGACCAGAGAGGCAGCCATGATGCTGGGGGCAAGTCCCGTGCAGGTATTTTTAAATATTACCCTGCCATTATTAAAACCTGCCATTTTTGCAGCATCAACCCTGGTGTTTATTTTCTGTTTTTCCAGTTTTGGAATTATTCTGATCCTGGGGGGGCCTGGATACTCTACGATTGAAGCAGAAATATACAGACAGGCAGCCCATTTGTTTAATCTTCCTCTGGCATCTTTTCTGTCTTTAATTCAAATCGGGTTTACATTTGCCTTGATGTGGATCTATACCTCATTTACAAAAAGAGCAGCCAGGTTTTCTCCTGTTGCTGAATACTCAAATCTTAAAAAACCGGTTTTTTTGTGGGAAAAAATGATCATCGCAAGTGTTGTCATTTTTATTGTCGGGTTGTGTGTTGTTCCGTTATTGGCCCTTGTGACCAAGTCGTTGACCCATAATAATGAATTGTCTTTTATTTTTTATGAAGCGCTTTTTGAAAACAGATCAGACTCCATATTCTATATCCCGCCGTTTCACGCCATCAAATATTCTCTTTTGTTTGCAGGAACCGCCCTGGTGATTGCTGTTATAACAGGTGTGTGCGCGGCTTTTTTTATCCGGTTCTGTGACCGGAAGATAGACAATAGACTGACTTCATTTTTTGATCCCATTTTCATGCTTCCCTTATCAACTTCTGCTGTTACATTAGGATTTGGCATTATTATAACCCTTGATAAACCCCCATTAAATTTAAGAACATCTATTTTTTTAATTCCCATTGCCCATGCTCTGGTCGGGTTTCCATTTGTCTTAAGATCAATTTTGCCGGCTTTAAGATCGATTCCCGAGCATCTGACTGATGCGGCATCCGTGCTGGGGGCGTCCCCATTGAAAATATTTAAGGCCGTTGATCTGCCGCTTATTTCAAAAGCCTTGGTGGCCGGTGCGATTTTTGCCTTTACCATCAGCCTGGGGGAGTTTGGAGCAACCATTTTTACGGCAAGACCTGAAACACCGACCATTCCGGTTGCTATCTACAGGTTTTTAGGGCAGCCCGGAGCAATGAATTATGGACAGGCCATGGCCATCTCAACTATATTGATGTTGGTGACGGCCATTGGTTTTGTTGTGATTGAAAATTTCAGAATAGAAAATTCAGAAGGATTCTAATGGAAAACGAGCTTGTCCTTGAGCATATCAATAAAAAATTTGATGATGGAAGTCTTATCCTGCAAGACATAGATTTAAGGCTGAAGCAGGGCACAAAACTGTCTGTTCTTGGCCCTTCCGGAAGCGGGAAAACCACATTGCTAAGACTCATCGCAGGGCTAGAAAATCCTGATTCAGGCCATATTTTGTTTAACGGGCAGCCAATGAATGACTGCCCGCCCCATAAAAGAAATTTTGGTCTGATGTTTCAGGAATTTGCCTTGTTTCCCAATCTGAATATGTTTAATAATATTGCCTTTGGTCTTAAAATGAAAGGTATGGATAAAGCCCAAATTGAATCACGTGTCAATGAAATGCTTTTGCTGACGGGTCTTACGGGCCTTCAAACACGACATGTTGATGATCTTTCCGGCGGGGAACGCCAGAGGGTTGCCCTGGCCAGAACACTGGCCCCCCAGCCCAGCCTGTTGATGCTGGACGAACCTTTAAGCTCACTTGACAGGGTATTGAGAAAGCGCCTTTTAATAGAACTGACTAATATTATTTCAAAGCTTAACATCACCACAATTTTTGTTACCCATGATCATGAAGAAGCCTTTGCTGCTGGGAATATGGTTATTGTCATGAATACGGGACAAATTGAGCAGACAGGCACACCCGACGAACTTGTCCAAACCCCAAAAAATCAATGGATTAAAGAGTTTTTAGGACTTTAACCTAAAATGGCTATACCAGATCGGCAATATTTATATTTTGGGAAGAATTAAAGCCAATATTTACTTTTTGTCCGACCATATTTTTTGAGGTGAGCAGCTTGAAAATATCAGGATGGTTTGGTGTTCTTGCAATAAACCTGTAATGGTCCAAAGTTTTTCCATAAAGTACGGCATAGGAAGGTTCCTGATTCATTGAGTAGATGATTGTATA
>NZ_JAIOSW010000001.1 GCF_021107415.1 Desulfobacula sp. | reverse complement strand
TCAAAAGCAAGGGCATATGAATCATTTGAGATATGTTTTGCATTGGCAAATACATAAAATGCACCCGTGGGTTCAATCGTAATCCCAAATCCCATTTGCTTTAGTCTCTCAATGACATAGATGCGGCGCTTATTGTAAGTCGCTCTCATGGCTTTGGTTTCTTTATGAGCATCTTTTAAGGCTGCCGCACCTGCCAGCTGGATGACTGAATTGGCACAAATGAAAAAATTTTGTTGCAGGATCTGTAATGCGCGGACAAATTCAGGCGGTGCTATCAGATATCCAAGACGCAGGCCCGTCATGGCAAAAAGTTTTGAAAACCCGTTCAACACAAAGGCTTTGTCTGTAAATTCATAGATCGAATGTTCCTTTCCTTCATATACAAGCCCATGATAAATTTCATCTGAAATCACATAAAGGTTATTGGCTTCTGCAATATCCACAATCTGCTGCATTCTTTTCTTTGGAATAACATTTCCCGTTGGATTGGAAGGAGAATTAATAAAAATCGCACGGGTTTTAGACGTAATTTTCTCTTTTATCGCTTCCGGAGTATAGACAAACCCTTCCTCTTCCGAGACCGGCACTGTCACCGGAACCCCTTGAACATAATTAATAAAATTTGCATAACAGGCATAGTGGGGATCGGAAATAATGATCTCATCCCCGGGATTTACAAGAACGGAAAACAAAAGCAGCATGGCCGGAGAAGTACCTGAGGTCACCAGGATATGCCCCGGATCAATACTGGTATTATAGGTTGTTTTATGGTACTCGCTGATGGCTTCCCTCAGCCGGATATCACCCAGGCTGTGGGTATAGTGTGTCTCATTTCCCGAAAAAGCTTCGATGCCGGCCTTATTGACACACTCAGGCACATTAAAGTCAGGTTCCCCGATCTCCATATGGATGACATCAATACCTGACGCCTCCATTTTATGAATCTTTTCAAGGATTTCCATCACGATAAAAGGCGTTATATTTTCACATCTATTGGCAGGTTTCATTTAAAGTACCTTATTTAACGGATATTCAATAATTCCTTCTGCACCAACTTTCAGCAGCTTTGGAATCAAATCTCTGACCAGTCCTGTATCAACAATCGTTTCCACGGAAAACCAGTCGGATTGATACAAAGATGCTATGGTGGGTGCATTCAGACTTGGGAGAAGAGAAACGACTCTTGCAATTTTACTTTCAGGCACATTCATTTTTATTCCCACAAGCTTTTCTGCAACCAGCGCCGCCTGTAACAGCAAGGCAATTTGTTCAATTTTCTGTCTTTTCTCTGGAATTTCCCAGGCTGTTTTATTTGCAATCAACTGGGTATTGGTTTGCATGACTTCATGGATCACCCTTAAATTATGAGCCTTAATCGTACTCTCGGTTTCCGTGATCTCCACAATGGCATCTGCAAGGCCTGAAACAATCTTGGCTTCAGTGGCACCCCATGAAAATTTTATGTTTACATCAATATTCCGGTCCTTAAAAAACCGCTTTGTGAATTTTACAAGCTCCGTGGAAATGGTTTTACCTGCAAGATCCTCAAGGGTTTTCATGGGAGAATCATTTGCAACGGCAATCACCCATCTTGCCGGCCGGGCACTGACCTTGGAATAGATAAGATCGGCCACTACATGGACATCGGATTCATGCTCTGCAATCCAGTCAAGACCTGTTAACCCGGCATCAATAACGCCGCTTTCAACATTGATGGACATCTCCTGAGCACGGCACAGGGCGCACTCAATGGACTCATCATTTATATCAGGAAAATAGCTTCTTCCTTCAATATTGATTTTCCATCCTGAGCGTTTAAAAAGATTTATCGTTGCATTCTGAAGGCTTCCCTTGGGAATTCCTAATTTCAGTATTTTTTCCATTATTTATATACCTCTTTTGGATCAAAAATTTTCGATTCTACTATTTTTAAATCATTTCCCACCACCTTTGAAAAAAAACAGCTCTTATACCCTTTATGACAAGCGGCATTACCGATCTGCTCCACTTTTAAAAGGACGGTATCATTATCACAATCCACCCGGATTTCCTTTACATTCTGTACATGACCGGATGTTTCCCCTTTTTTCCACAATGCATTCCTTGATCTGCTGTAGTAAGTGGCTTTCCCGGTTTTCAAAGTTTCAGTAAAGGCTTGTTCATTCATGTAAGCCAGCATCAGGACTTCACCTGTTTTATCATCCTGTGCAATGGCAGGAATCAATCCATTGCCCTTTTTATAATCAAGTTTTACCATGGCCTGAAACAACTCCTTTCGGTGTAATAATCAAAACTTGATTAAATAACCAATATTGTTCAAAAAGTCAAATTTTAAGAATTGCTGATTTCAGGATTTCACAAGCTTTTGATTATACTATTGCATCCCTTTTGGGTATACTATATTTTACTTTTGCAAGATGAATATCAAAGGAGAAGAGCGTGATCCCCTGGGAAGAAATCGACCGGGCCAAAATCCCCGGCCAAAAAGGAGAAGTCATTTTGTTGAAACGAGACTCGGAATTCTCCATCCGAACCGCAGGGACAGAGCTGATGAACAGCCGTGTCCATGGTTCAGAAGATGCGTTAGCTGAACTCACATGCCGCCGCATTAAACAAAAGTCGGGCTTAAGGATTCTCATTGGCGGCCTGGGCATGGGGTTCACCCTGGCAGCCACACTTGAACAATCCAAACCGGACACACACATCATTGTATCCGAACTGATCCCGGCCGTGGTCAAATGGAACCGGGAACACCTGGGACACCTTGCCCGAATGCCGCTGAATGATTCCCGGGTATCGGTTAAGGAAAAAGATGTGGCAAAAATCATAAAAACAAAAAAATCTGCCTGGGATGCCATAATTCTTGATGTAGACAATGGTCCTGAAGGACTCACCCGAAAAGCCAATGACCGCCTTTACACCAGATCCGGCCTGAAAACTTCCTTTTTTGCCCTTTGTCCCGGTGGAATTCTGGCTGTCTGGTCTTCAAAAACAGATGAAGCCTTCACCCGGCGCCTTACGCAGTGTGGATTTACAACCGAAGCCATCACCGTACGAGCCCGAAAATCCGGAAAAGGCAGCCATCACACAATCTGGCTTGCAAAAAAACCATGATAGCATTATATTTTTAACCCTAAATTATTAAGCCGCTTTTTGTATCATAATTTTTCGTATTTTTGCAACTTCCGTACTTTTAATATACTCGTCAAACGTCATGAACCGATCGATGACACCACCGGGGATGATCTCTATAATCCTATTTACAACTGTATTCACGAACTCATGGTCATGGGAGGTAAAAAGAATTACCTCCTGGAATTTGACCAGGCTGTCATTTAAGGATGTAATCGATTCCAGGTCTAGGTGGTTGGTGGGTTCATCCATCATCAGGACATTGGAGTTGGAAAGCATCATCCTTGAAAGCATGCAGCGGACTTTTTCCCCACCAGAAAGCACGTTGATTTTTTTTGTGGCCTCTTCCCCGGAAAAGAGCATACGCCCCAGGAAGGTCCGGACAAAATTTTCGGTCTCTTTGGGAGGAGCAAACTGCAGGAGCCACTCGATAAGATTCAGGTCGCCGTTGAAATAAGTACTGTGTTCCTTAGGAAAATAAGAGTGCGT
>NZ_JAIOSW010000246.1 GCF_021107415.1 Desulfobacula sp. | reverse complement strand
TCACCAGATCTATAATTTGATCTATAATTTGGTCCATGACCAGACTTATGACCTGGTCAATGATTGTATTTTCTTAAAATGGCTTCCAGTACACTGCCGCCAATAGCCCGTGCTTTCTCTGAGACTGTAGTGCAATATTCAATATTTCCTCTGGGATCAATGTCACCGATTTTTAATTTGTCTGTGACGCTGATGTTATTTCTTATCTGCCCTCTTACGATACCGTCTATTTGAGTGATGACCGGCTTGTTATCAACATACCCAACCACATCATTTTTTTTGACAAGAGTGCCGATGGATAAAGAAGACGTAAAGATGCCTGTGCATGGTGCTCGAACAACCCTTTCTATGGTATACCCGTCTATATTGCCCGGGGCTCCGGTATTTGGTTCCGGGCAACCCTTTAAAATGATTCTTCCAAGGTTGTGGCCCCGGTTTGTTTCTATGGCCATATGAACATCTTTGCCTGCCTCAAATCCTGGACCAAGTCCGATAACCAAAGGGGCTTCTAAAAGATTGGTTCCCAGGTTTTTTTTGGCAATGATAGCATCAATCACCACATGCGGCCGGATCGCTTTAATGGATTCCCAGCCCGGGTCAACAATGACAGGAATACTATTGTTGTCCCAGGCAGCTCGGATATCATTCGGGTGCAGGACCTTTTTGGCCTTAAGACCTTCCACGATGATTTCTCCATCATGGATGGCCTCGCAGAAACTGACCTGTCGCCTCACAGCCATGGGATTTTGTATTTCCATCATAAAGATATGTTTAAAATTTGATTGAAAAAGACGACAGGCAAGGCCTGTAGCCATTTCTCCGGCACCTTTTACAGCGATGATAAGTTCTGAAATATTTTTCATTTTAATGTCCGTATTCACAAAAGGTTATAAGATTAAGGATTTTTGCGGGTGCTGTAATGGTCACTCCATAAAAAACAGCAGGTTTACCCGCATCAATGAAGTTTGAAATAGTGTTATTGACAATGGTTGAACCGGTTGCAAATATCCTGTCGCACCAGTTAATGGCATCTTGAGTATTTGCTGCAGATTCAATGGTGACAGTGAAAAATTTTTTTCCGATATTGTCCTCATCCAGATCAACCGCCCGAACCTGGCAGTAAGAAGCAAGTTTTTCAAGAAACCGTGGCTGGTGTCCAACCAGAAGCACTTTTGAATCTTTCGGGATAATGTCGGAAAGTTGTTCTGCACAAAGAACCGGCTCTTTGTCCTTACAGTGAATGGTCTTGTCCACAAGGCCAAGATGCCTGTAAACAGCATTCAACCCTGCAATAAAAGAAGCCCGTTTTCTGTTCGTGGAAAGATCCCCGGAAAGCTCCATGGACAAGAGATCTTTAACGCGATATGCCCTGTTTTCAAACTCATCCGTAAAGCTCTGGCCCTTTGCAGTGAGAAAATCGGCCTCAACCATGACCTCTCTGCCTTTGATAATGGGGTAGTCATCATGCTCGGGTGTCCCGATGGCCTCCAGGGCTGAAAGGGCCTTGCATGTAATGTCGATGGGCTGATCTGCGAGATCATGGGAGATGATTTTTTCTTCCAGAGCTTTTTTCAAAGTGTCATATATGCTATCCGACATTTATATCTCCTTATAGAGGCTTTCTCTTTTCTTTTTGCGGATTTTTATTGCCTTGAACGTCGGCTGTAACAAATATGTAAAGGCAATCATCATCAGTATAATGCCAAATGCTTGTTTAAGATAAAACCCCGGCAGCAGACCGGATATGGCCGAGCCTGTCACAGCACCTGCAAGGGACGGGAGGAACAAAGCCTTAAAAACCTTGAGATTTAAGTTTGCAAGTTTGTGGTGCATGAGTGTGGCAGAAGTTGTTAAAAAAAACATGGTGGTTAAAGACAGGCAGATGGCCTGGTGCATGTTAAAATCCATCACAATCACAAAAAACGGTACAATGAGCAGTCCGCAGCCAATCCCCAGCCATGTGGCAATGATACCGGTAATGATACCGAAAGCCATGATAAAAATGGCCTCATGGGTCCAGGAGATCTCATTCAGGCTGGAAAACATTAAAAATGGAAAATCTGCAAATTTTAAGATTCGAAGGCTTGCAATGAGAAGAAAAACGGCAAAAATCCATTTAAGCCATTGGTTATTCCATTTATGAATAAATTTTGAACCTATTATAGTACCCAAGATACACATGGGAATAAAAACAAGAAAATATTTGCCCGAAGGAGGATTGGAAAAAATAAATAAATGTGATACCGCCCCTGCAAATGTGATGGGGATAATGGCTGCAAGGGAAGTCGCCGCTGCCCGCTTAAAATCAAACTTAAAAACAGATATGAATGTGGAAACAAATATGGTTCCTCCGCCAATACCGATACCGGCACTGAAAAGTGCGACAAAAAAGCCCAGCAGGCTTAGTGCTGTTTCAGGAAGATTTTTGGATGTCTTTAATTGGGGCATAATGGCATCATTCCACATTTTATCTTCCAAATGAACAGACAGGATAGTGACAGACCTTGCAGTTCATGCACAACCCGCCGTGCCCCATGGCTGCAATATCATCTTCCTTGATTTTTTCTCCGGCAAGGACTCTTGGAAAAATCAGATCAAACACGGTCTGCTTATAATAAAATACGCAGGCAGGCAGACTGATAACAGGAATATCAGCAAGCATTGATATCATGAGCATGGCTCCGGGAAGAACAGGACTGCCGTAAAATGTAACATCGGCTCCTGTTCTGATAACCCCCTGGCGGGTAACATCATCCGGGTCAACGGAAAGTCCTCCCGTGGTGATGATCATCTCACACCCCAGTTTTTTTAATTCCAGAATCGCACTGGAAATGGCTGTAATTTCATCGGGCACAAGGATTTTTTTGATAAGTTGGCATCCGGCATCTGTAATTTTTTTGCCCACGGATGGACCGAAATCATCTGTGATCAGACCGTTAAAGACTTCAGAACCCGTTACCACGGCACCGACTTTCAAGGATTTGTAAGGCTTGACCGAAAGAATGGTTCCTGT
>NZ_JAIOSW010000156.1 GCF_021107415.1 Desulfobacula sp. | reverse complement strand
TATTCTCGTCTCGTGTACAAAATTAACGTTAGGAATGCTCTTTGTGAAAACACTAATGCGCACGATTCGATTTTTTAGTCTTACTGCACTCTCTGTCTCTTCAAAGACTGCTTTTTCATCAACCTGCGCATCCTGAATTATTTTCTTGATACATCCGATGAAATTACGTTTATTTAGAATCGTATGAAACCCAATGATGTCATATTCCAGCATGGCAGAAAGAAGTTCAAAACGCCATGGACATCGTGCAAAGGTTTCAATGGGCGGAAAGGGAATATGTAAAAAAAATCCAATCTGGTTCCTCTTGTGCCGTTTGCGCAACTGAGCTGCCACAAGTATTAATTGATAATCATGAACCCAGATAAAATCGGAATCATCTGTATTCTGGTCTACAGTTAAAGCAAATTTTTTATTAACCGCCTGATAACTTGTCCAGTATTCAGGCAAAAAAATACACTTACCAGTAAAATTATGAAAAAGAGGCCATAAAATTGAATTTGAAAACCCTTCATAAAATTTTTTTAATTCATCTGAGTTAAGCATAACCGGTTTAACACTATATCCGGAAACAGCTGATTGTATTGCCGGCAGCATCTTATCATCACTATCTGTCTTGTGCACATAGCCGGGCCACCCTATCCAGGTGCCATTTCTATTTTTCAGCACCGGTGCCATTGCTGTTACCAGTCCTCCGGCCCCTTTTTCCACCTCTATCTTTCCATCCCCGGTCTTTTTTAAAATAATAGGCAACCGATTGGATACAATGATAATATGACTTTTTTTTATATTTTTTTGATCCATTTTTTCATCCTTGTCCCTTCCCAGGCTTTCAGGAATATGCTTTAAAGATCCACGACTGCTATTTTGCCTGGATATAATCTGATGATTTCATCTTTGATCATAACCATAATGGGTCTTGCCCTGCTGGTCAGACTTTTAACCTTAACATTTTCCTGGGTGAGTTCCAGGTCAAGCCAGTGGTGCCTGTATCGAATATGAAAACAAATGCGGTTTATGGATTTGGGAAGTAACGGATTTAAGATAAGTATATCACTGCGTATTTCCAGACCTGCATAGCCCCGTTGAAGAATGTCAATACATCCTGACATGGCAGCCAGATGGATACCTTCCCGGGTGCTGCCGGTTCGGTCATCAACCATATCCGTCTCAAGCGCCCGGCTGAAAAATTCCCAGGAACGTTCCCTTGCCTGCCGTGCTTCAATCCAGGCATGAATGACCAATGCCAGGGATGACCCGTTTGTGGTTCTATTCAGATAATAGTTGATATTTTTTGGAATCAAATCCTTATCAAAAGTATAATTAAGACGTTTAAACATCTTTCTTAACGTTTCAGCACTGAAAAGATATAAAAGCATTAAAACATCTGCCTGCTTGCAGAGTTTATAGTTGTTGGTGCTATCCCCTTCCTTTTCAAGAATCCTGTCCAGGCGCCGGATATTTCCATATCTTTTTTTATAACCCTCCCAGTCAAATTCCTTTAAATTTTCATATCCTTCAAATTGGCTGAGAATTCCATCTCCATGGAATACCAGTTTCATCCTTCGACTCATTTTTTGAAATTTTATAAGTTCTCCCTGCTCTATCTTAAGTGTTTTCCTTAAATACTCCCAGTCCTGTTCAGGAATAACATGTTGCAGGTTAAGCGCCTGGTCCATAACAAACATGACCATTAAATTAGTATAAACATTGTTGTTCAAGCCTGGTTTATCTGCTCCGGGATAGGCATCATGATATTCATCAGGCCCCATTACGCTCAGGATTTCATATCGGTCAAGTTCTATATTATAGCTTGCAATACTTGCCCAGAATCGAGCAATTTCTATTATTATTTCACCGCCGTAAAAAGACAAAAACTCTATATCGTGGGTAATTTGGAAATACTGCCAGATATTGTAAACAATGGCATTATTTACATGGCGCTGCAAATGGGTGTTGTCCGGAAGCCAGCGACCCGATTCCGGGTTAAGGTGCATCTGCTGGGTCTCCTCTCTGCCACTGCTTCCGCTCTGCCATGGATACATTGCACCTTTGCAGCCTGCCTGCCTGGCTGCACGCCGGGCCTCTTTAAGCCGCCGGTAACGATACATGAGCAGGGTTCTTGTAATTTGGGGTGCCCTGTAATTCAAAAATGGGAAAATAATCATTTCATCCCAGAAAATATGTCCTCTGTAGCCTTCGCCATGCCAGCCCCGGGCCGGCATTCCCACGTCAATGTCCAGGGAATGGACGGAAGAACTTTGCAATAAATGAAAAATATACAATCGAATAATTTTTTGTGTGTGCTGCCCCATATCACTATTGTCCAGATCCAGGTTCAGGTCCAGCTTAACATCAAATTTGCGCCATAAAAGTTCCCAGGCTGTAACATGGGATTTTAATAAACTATCAAAACTGTCACCATCATTTGTAATTGTATTTTCCACCTCTGATAAACATTCGGAAATTCCGGTATCCCGGGAGGTATAGATGCAGATCAGTTTGTCCACTGCAAGATCATCTCCCTTGGTCACATTGACAATAAAATGCCGGGCAACATATCCACCCGGTTTATCAGCGGGAAGCGATTCAACCGCAGCCGGTTTATTGTTGAGGAAGAGTTTGGTTTTTGCACCCATTGCAATATCCATGCATGACTGATTGGTGCGCATTTTTAAAACCATGGTTTCTTCGTCAATATGTCGAGAGTCAATCAGATCAAGATGTCTATTATCCAAATCTCGATACCGGTCAACTCCCTGGTTTGTCACCCTGCCGTCCAGAGCAGAACTAATCTGTATTTTACCGTCCCAGTTCAAAGGTGTAATAATCGTTTTCAGCGCAGCCCTGTGCATCTGCTCTCCATGGACAAATGAGTGTTGACAAATTCTGGTTTCTCTATTTTTTTTTATCGCGAAACTTTATGATGCGGGTAAGAACCCCTTTTTTTATGTTCAGAACCTGTCTATATAAAAAAATCTTTACATCTTTTAAGCGGAACCACGCTTCTCCGGGGATACGAAAATTAAGACAGAGCCAGTTGGGGATATTGACCAGATCTTCATTCTCAACGATTCTGCCGGCAATTTTTGTTTTGAGCCGGTTATATCCTCCGGCAAGATAGGTGCCGGGGTAATGCACATCATCATCCTTTGCCCCGGGCGCTGCGCCCCGGGTAACAAAATAACCGTTTCCCAGGGCACACAGTGTTTCCCTTCGTCCTTCATCTTCAGGGTCAAACCCTGTATATATCTGGGTCCAACTGCTTCCTTTCTCCAGATCAGGCGATATTAGATCATGGGAAAAACTTTTTGCCAACACACCTGCCTTGATTTCACAAAGATCGTTAACTACCAGGTGGGCTCCTTTTTGTTTAAGATTTTGGGCCTGATCTGCCTGGTTTGTACGGTTAACACCGATAATCATTCCAAAACCACCTTTTTTTCCTGCCGCTACACCGGATAAGGCATCCTCCACCACCACACACCTATTCACATCCGTATCCAGTCTTTTGGCTGCTTCCAGAAAAATATCCGGTTCAGGCTTGCCGGTAAGGCCAAGACTCTCGGATACGACACCATCAACTCTGGTATCAAATAAAATTTCAATATCTGCCGCCTTAAGAACTTGCCTGCAGTTTTTGCTGGAACTGACAATGGCTGTTTTAAACCCATTTTTTCTTAATTGTTTAATAAGATCAATAGTGGACTCATAAACCTTCACACCCTCTTTTTTTAATAAATCAGAAAAAATTTGATTTTTTCTATTGCCCAGCCCGCAAATGGTTTCCTTATCAGGAGCATCATGAACAGACCCATAGGGAATATCAATGCTGCGAGAGGCAATAAACGCTTTAACTCCTTTATAACGAGGTTTTCCATCCACATATTTTATATAGTCATCCAAAAGATCAAAGGGTACATAACCATCAATGTCGCCCTTTTTTTCCAAATATTCATCAAAAAGCTTTTTCCAGGCACTTGCATGGGTATCTGCTGTTCTGGTGACCACACCGTCCAGATCAAACAGGACAGCATCAAACAATTCAGGATTAATTATTTGTTTCCGGGTTGCCATAAAAAAATCCTCGTAATAATTTTTTATTAACAAAAAATGATGCTGTTTTTCCAACAAGTCAGGAGAAAAGGAAAAATTTATTCAGGCTATTGTTCAGATATATTTAACAAAAAATATAATATCACTTTTAAAAAAAATATACAAATCAAGCAAGGATATTAATTTTAAAAATATCGTTATTCTTATGTGCGTGCGTGTCGCAAACACATGATACATTACTTGCTATGATAGCGATTTGTATGGTTGAGGAATTTTAAAATGTATGGAAAAGCTGCTCAACCGATCTATCGATTCCCATTCATATCTTTTTTCCCAGCCTTGCCTCCTGCCTTGTCCCATTCTTCGCTCTTTATCTGGATATTCAGGGCCAAAATTAAATGTTCGCCTATCCAAATACGACCTTCGATCTATTACAGATCGTTTTATATATTCTTTTTTGATAGCATTCCACCTTTCTCCCTGGAATATTTTATTTATAATTATTTAATATTGCCGACACGAATATACCGGGGATCTCCTTTTATCCCTTTTTTCGAAAACATAATCTGCCACAATTGATTCCTTCTTGATCTGAAACTACCTGCACATGAAAGAATATAATAGGTCCACATACGGTAAAACCTTTCATCATATGCCGCTTTGAGTTTGCTCCAATCTTTTGTAAAATTGTTGTACCAGGCCATCAAGGTTTGATCATAATATTGCCCAAAGCTATGCCAATCCTCAAGCACAAACAATCCCTCTGCTGCCGAGGTGATTTGTTTTGCCGACGGCAGCATTGAATTTGGGAAAATATACTTATTAATCCACGGATCTGTTGAATTCACAGAACGGTTTCCAGCTATTGTATGCAACAAAAAAAGGCCATCCAATTTTAAACATCGGTGGACAACTTTCATAAAAGCCCTGTAGTTCCTGTAACCCACATGTTCGAACATCCCTATCGACACAATGCGGTCAAATTTTTCTTTAAGATCCCGATAATCCTTTAGCTCAATTTTAACATCAAGCCCCTGGTAGAATTTATTTGCATATTTTACCTGTTCCCGGGACACTGTTATGCCATGTACACTTACGCTATATTTTTGAGCTGCATATTTTGCAAAACCACCCCAGCCACACCCGATATCCAAAACCTTCATGCCCGGCTGCAACCCTATTTTTTGACAAATTAATTTCAACTTGGCTTGCTGGGCTTCATCAAGTGTTTTCGCTGTTTTCCAATAACCGCAAGAATAATTTCTCCCTTTGTCCAGCATAATAGAAAAAAGATCATTGCCGATATCATAATGGTGTTTACCAATTACATATGCTTGTGATCTGTTTTGAACATTTACTACTTTCGCCTTGAGCTTACCCCAGAGGAATCGTACTACATTTATTTTTACTTTCCTGTCTAACCGGGCTTCCAAGATTCTTTGAAAGAACTGATCAAGGGCTTCACAATCCCACCAGCCGGACATGTATGTTTCCCCCAGAGCAATGGAACCTCCTGAGAAGACCCGTTCATAAAAATTGGGATTATGTACCTGGATATCCCAGGGCCTGTTTTCGTTAATCCGGATATCTAAAGTACTCAGGATATCCCGGGCATTTTTTTTTGCTTTTAACTCTTTCATGTAATTGTCCTCATTCTTTGTACAAAATAAATAATTTAAATTATTGAAATTCAAAATTCATGCCATCTGTATATGTTAATTAAAAAAGGCACTCCAAGGGAGCTCCCCTGTTATTTTCCAGACAGAAGGAATTTGAAAAAATAAATATGCAAAAAATTTTCTTACACTTTGTAAAAAAAATTGACAAAAACCAGGTTTCTATCCTATGGTCAAATTCATTGGAACTATATAATCAACTGACGCATAACCGCTAAAGGATTGATTCGAAATTGAATCCCACAAAACCCTCCAACAAACACCAGCGACCGGGAACGGAAAAAAGCATTATCATCATTATGGTCCTTACAGTGCTCATCTTTGTGGCGGCAAGTGCGGTTATGTCCCAGTGGTCCATCAGGGAGATGAGCAAGATCGTGCGCAAGCAGTTCAATGAAGAACAGATGGTTATTGCGCATAACATAAAAAACTTTATTGAAAGGGAATTCTCCTTTTTAGATAAGGAGATAAAAATTCTTTCCAATGAACTGGAAAAGAATGAAGATCCTGACAGGGCGATGAAGGCAACCCTGGCCCGTGTCATTGAATGGGGGGTCAGCAGAATCGAATTTCATGACATGGCTGCCGGAATCGTTTATTCCGGCCACCCCTTTCGCAAAAAAATCTCTTGTTCGCCCCTTGAAGAAACCCTGCCCCTTCCCTTTGATCTTGATGTAGAGAGAAAAAACCAAGTGAGAATCTCAGACCCGCAAATCACATCTTCCGGAATATTTATAATCATAGCCTCCCCCGTTGGTGCAGGCGGTTCTAAAATGATCTATTGCCATGTCAATATTTCATGGTTCCTGGCCCCCTACCTTAAAAATATCAGGTCCGGCCGGACAGGGTATGCATGGATCATCGACAATACTGGCCGCTTTCTTTTTCATCCGGACAGTTCATACATAGGCAAAAATGCTTTCCTGGCAAGAAAAGAAAAATCTCAAAACATCTCTTTTGTGGAGATAAACAAGATACAGAAAGATGAAATGCTGACGGGCCGCGAAGGAACAGGATGGTATATTTCAGGATGGCACAGGGGACTGACAGGCAGGATGGAAAAACTGATTGCATACACACCTGTAGCGATTTCAAAAACCCCGACCCAGAAGTGGTCCATAGCGGTTGTGGCGCCTGTTTCCGAAATAGAGGCCGGTGTAAGGGATAAATACATGCATCAGTTTTGGGTGCAGCTGGCCGCAATATTCATAATTATAGCAGGTGCTTCTGTCATCATGTTTTTTGAAGTAAGATGGTCCCGGCATATGGAGGATGAGGTCAACAGGCAGACCAGGGAACTTATAAAATCCGAAGCAAAATACCGTTCCCTTGTGGAAAGTGCTGAAGACTTTATATTCACCGTGGACTCAAAGGGCAGATTTTTGTCCATGAACAGCTTTACTTTAAAGTTTTTTAAATACAGCGCCGGAGATCATATAGGAAAAAAGCTGCCGTCAATATTTCCAAAAAAAATGAGCAAAAGACTACAACAGCTTATCCGAACGGTTTTTGAAACCCAAAAAAGTATCCGCCAGGAATCCGGACTTGACCTTGATGGAAAGCAGATATACTTAGACGCCAATATGGTGCCCATCTGGAACGAAAAAGGAGATGTAAACTCCGTACTCTGCATTGCAAGGGACATAACCGAAGACAAAAAACTCGAACGCCACCTTATCCACACTGAAAAACTGGCATCACTTGGCACACTGGCAGCAGGGGTTGCCCATGAAATCAACAATCCACTCGGGGTTATCCTGGGGTTCAGCGACCTTATGCTGCGGAAAAAAGACAAATCATCCCAGGATTATGAAGACCTTAAAATAATAGAACGCCAGGGACTTCATTGCAAAGAGATTGTGGAAAATCTTCTGGGTTTCGTACGCACGGGAGAAGATAATGGTCACCACCACACCGATTTGAACCTCTGCCTTGAAGCCGCTATCAAAATAGTAAAGCACCGCTTTAAAAAAGAGGGCCTGTCTTTGTCCAGGGAATTTTCAGACACACTTGGGCTCATAAAAGGCGATTCCAGAAAACTACAGCAGGTTTTCCTCAACCTGATAAATAACGCTGCCGATGCCATGCCCCAAGGCGGGAAACTGATAATCCGGACGTTTATGGACACTCATCTTCACATGGCCGCAGTACAGTTCCAGGATGAAGGTATTGCAATAGAAGACAAGGATATTGACCATATATTCGAACCTTTTTTTACCACCAAGCCCGATGGCAGGGGAACAGGGCTTGGACTTTTTGTGAGTTACGGCATCATTACCGGTTTTGGCGGAATCATGGAGTGTGAAACCCGGAAACAGTCTTCCTCTAATACTGCATCCGGTGGTACAATCTTTACCGTCAAACTGATGGTGGTATCATAAGGAGATAAAATGAACGGACGTATTTTAATTGTTGACGACGAAAAAGACATGCTGACATTGCTGGACAGGATTATTTCAGAAGATACCCATTATAAGATAGTTACGGAAAGTAATCCTGAAAAAGCAATTAAAATTTTCAGGAAAGAAGATTTTGATCTCGTAATGACAGACCTTAAAATGCCGGAGATGTCAGGGATCAGCCTGATGGAAAAGATACAGGAGATCCGTTCCGATGTATCGGTCATTATCCTCACAGCCTATGCCACCATAGAAACTGCGGTGGAAGCCACACAAAAGGGAGCTGACGACTATCTGACAAAACCTTTCCGCAGGGAAAGGCTCCTGATAACCCTTGACAAGGTCATGAACTGGCAAAGGATCATCAGGGAAAACAAAAAATTGCGCAAAGCACTCCAGAAGATGAACGATCTTTCCATCATCGGGTCCACCCCTGCAATGGCAAAAATTTTCGACCGTATTCGAAAGGCGGCTCCCACGTCCGGAACCGTCCTCATAACCGGCCCCAGCGGAACGGGCAAAGAGCTTGTGGCCAGGGCTATCCACCAAAACAGCAGCAGAAAATCAAAAAAACTCGTTGTCCTGAACTGCGGGGCAATAATGGAAAATATGATCGAAAGCGAGCTGTTCGGACATGTAAAGGGTGCATTTACAGGCGCAGTCACAGATAAAAAGGGGCTGGTTGAAGAGGCAGACAAAGGCACTCTTTTTCTGGATGAAATCGGAGACCTGACGCCCGGCCTCCAGACAAAGATTCTCAGGCTGCTTCAAGAGGGGGAATACAGACCTGTAGGAAGCGTTATAACCCAAAAGGCCGATATCAGGTTCATTGCGGCCACAAACAAAAACCTTGAGCAGGCCATCAGGGAAAATACATTCCGGGAGGATCTGTTTTACCGCCTGAACGTCATCCGTATGGAAATACCACCTTTAAGGAGGAGAGCCGAGGATATTCCCCTTCTCAGCTATTATTTTCTCAACAAATATTGTGTATTAAACGAAAAACAGATCAAGGGGATAACCCCATCCGCTCTACAGGCCCTGACAGCCAGGGAATATCCAGGCAATGTACGGGAACTTGAAAATATTATTGAAAGGGGTATCATCTTTTGTACCGGTGATACACTGACCCTCCCTGATCTTGGGCTTTCCAGCCCGGCAGAGTGCCTCATGCCCGAGTTAAACAGGGGAAAAACCATGATGAATTTCAAAGATGCCAAAGAAGAGACCATCCGGCTTTTCCATGAACACTATATCAGGGAACTATTAAAGGAAAATGATGGAAACATCAGCAAGGCAGCTGAAATTGCCGGAATACAAAGACAATACCTCCATCGGCTTATGAAAGAGTCCCATATAGAAGCCAATGAATTTCGAGGGGTAAACACACCCTGATCAAAAGATTGTCAACTATGAAGTGACATCTTTTGATTTACACCTGTCCACCACCAGGTTTTATCCTTTGACGCCCTCTGGATACCGATCAATTTTTTAATACAATTTAACCTGTATAATCAAAAGGTTAACCAATAATTATGTTTTCTATCTATTGTGGCACATTTTTTGTAATATTCCATTTTAAACAAAGGATACCGACTAGGAAACAATGGTCGGATTTTAAAATAAATTTTGATTCTTAAAGGAGATTTTATGCAACACTCTATCTGGCAGTGGATCGGAGATGAAGCCTTACTATCACAAGCAGTTTCGGGTTTGAGTACTCCGATGTTGATCATTGTTATCATTGTCTGCATTATCCTGCTCTCAAAAGGAGCAGACTGGATGATAGACGGTGTGGTTGATCTGGCAAAACGGACAGGAATACCCAAAATCGTCATAGGTGCAACGCTTATCTCCCTGGGAACAACAATGCCTGAAGCCTTTGTTTCAGTAATGGCCGCATTCATGGGGAACCCCGGCCTTGCACTGGGCAATGGTGTGGGGTCCATCATCGCCGACACAGGGCTAATTTTTGGCCTTACATGCGTGCTGGCGGGTGCGGTTCCTGCAAATAAATTCATCCTTAACAGAACCGGATGGGTACAGGTGGGATCAGCCACCCTTCTTGTGGTCATTGCCCTGTCCCTTCTTATCTTTTCCACGGGGACACCGATATTGGGTCGTTCCTTTGGCATCTTCTTTCTCATCCTTCTGGCAATCTACATGTATGCAACCTACATATGGTCGAAATCCGGTGGGGCGCAACTTGGAGAAGGGGAGAACAACGATGATAACGATGAACTTATCGGTATGGTTCAATGCTGGCTGATGGTGATAGGAGGCCTTTTTCTGGTTGTCCTTGGTGCCCGGGTCCTTGTACCCTGTGCCTCGGAAATAGCCATGAGATTCGGCGTGCCCGATGACGTCATTGCAGCGACAATGGTCGCATTTGGAACCTCACTGCCTGAACTTATGACTGCCATATCGGCCATTAAAAAAGGACATCCTGAAATAACCGTTGGAAATATTGTCGGTGCCGACGTTCTCAACTGCCTTTTTGTAATAGGGGCGGCTGCAACGGCGAAACCGCTTGCCATTCCGGAAAACTTCTACTTTTTCCACTTTCCGGCCATGCTCATCATACTCTGGTCTTTCAGGGCATTCATAACCATGAACAAGGACGGCAGGTTCAAACGCTGGCAGGGTATATATCTTGTGGGGATATATTTAAGCTATGTAATTCTCCAGTTTGCTCTAAATGTTGAACTGCCCGCATAATAACTTAAAAGAAAGGGTTAAATAAGCAGTAAGCAGGTACCAAAACTTAAAAATAAAGGAGAAACATTATGACTAGCGATACAGAAAAAAAAATGGGCTGGGAAGTAGCCCATGATCTGGAAGCTGACAAAAATACCATTGGAGCGCGTTTTATGCCCGAGTGGCGGCAGGTACGCGCAGCACTGGGAGGTATATTTGTCTTTTTCCTTGTTTTCCTGCTGGGCATGTGGCTAGCGGGAAATCCCTTTGAACCCACGGTGAGGATACAGTCGGACTGGACCCTTGCCAGCGGACTCCAGGGAAATGAGTGGCGTATCATATGGAGCGTTGTCTTTCTGGCGGCATTTTTCGAATTCATGGATGCATCTGCAGGCATGGGATTTGGAACGGCACTGACACCGATTCTCCTTGTGATCGGATTTGATCCCAGGCAGATTGTGCCTGTTGTTATGATTCAGCAGGGTGTAGCAGGTCTTGTGGGTGCATTTCTTCACAGGGAATTTGAAAACGTGGAATGGAAATTCAGTCCCATGTCTGAAACCGTAAGGCTCTGGCTGATCATTGCGGTGACGGGGTGTATTGCCGTATCAATATCCATCTTCGGCGTTTACAAATTTCTCCATGTCGATAAAATATGGATCAAACTCTATGTTGCAATGCTTCTCCTGGTGATGGGGGGTGTCTCAGTATGGAGCGCCAGAAAGGATAAGCCGTACAAACCGAATAAAATGATAGGTTTTGCAGCCCTGGCAGGGTTTAACAAGGGGGTTGGCGGCGGCGGCTACGGTCCGGTTGTTACCATTGGCGGCCTTATGTCAGGCGTGCCTGTTAAAAGTATGCTGGCGGTAACGGCAATCTGTGAAGGAACCGTCAGTACCTTTGCCATCATTGTATGGCTGGCCCTTCTCACAAGCGGTGTTCAGATAGACTACCTGCTCCTGCCCTCTTTTATGATTGCAACCATGTTTTCTGCTGTTGCAGCACCTTATATGACAAGGGTCTTTCCGGAAAAACTATGGAAGATAGTTGTGCCGACCTATTGCCTTCTGGTGGCGGCCGTCTGCTTTTACAAGATAGGCCCTGGCATCTATAGCAGACTGATCGGCGGTTAATACCACGTTTTGATACAATATTAATATAAACTTCCTCCCCCTTAAAACGGGGAGGAAGAAAAACAAAAGGAGATATGATATGGACACCAACCCGCTCAAAAAAAACGAGTATATTCAAAAACGTGCGCAAAACATAGGTTTGACAATGATTGTAATGGGCGGATCATTTTTTCTGTATTATCTCGGACTTTTTGGTAATGTGGAAGGTCCGCTTACACCGGGAAACATAGGAGAATCCCTGGCAGGCATGGGGGTTACAAAAATTCATATGCTGATATTTTTTCTTTCTTTTTTCATCATTGCCATGACATGGAACCACATCTTCAACCTGGTCAGCTATATTATCGGTTCAAGGCTGACGTGCATAAAGAAAAACGATGAGGGCAATATATGCGGTGCATCCACTGAAAAAATTAAGATAAAAAATACCGAAAATACAAAGGAAATTGTCAAGTTTAAATGTATAAAAGGGCACAAATGCTCCGATGCGAGTTTTCATCCCGTTAAAAAGGGTGTGATCAGCCACACGGTATGGGTTACAGCCCTGGTGTTCTGTGCCATTATACTGTATTGTTCATAAGCCGTCTATTATTAAAACCCTTTATAATCGGGAGGGATACCATGCCCGGCAGATCTTTTACAATATCAACAACACGAGACTTCCCTTACTACCGCAAGGTATGGAAAAAGGTGGTCACCATTCTCACTGTCTCGATGTTCCTGCCTCTTGCCGTCATCGGAGGCGGCATGTATTTATACCTGGCCCGCACAATTAAAATCAAAACAATGCAAGGCCTGCAGGCAGAGACTCTTTCCCATAAAAAGGATATTGATTCATTCCTCACCGAACGGATAATGGACCTGAAGCTAATTTCGCAAAACAACAGTCTGTCCAAAATGATATCACCCGGTATAATTGAGCAGTTCCTTTCCTCGCTTCAATACGAACTGCCCTGTTTCCAGGATCTTGGCGTCATCGGGCCCAATGGAGACCACCTTGCCTACACAGGTCCATATGATCTTAAGACTAAAAACTACCGGGATACCTTCTGGTTCAAAGCTGTAATGGCTAAAAAAGTATATGTCAGTGACGTTTTTACCGGTTTCAGAAACGAACCCCACTTTATCATAGCTGTGAAACGCAACGAAGGGAAAAATATCTGGATCTTGAGAGCCACTGTCATGTCGGATCTGTTTGACAACATTGTCACCCATGTGGCGGGAAACAGAAAAGGGGATGCCTACCTGATCAACAGCAAAGGAGCCTTTCAGACAAATCCGAGAAAAGGCAGTAAACTGATGATGCAATCGCAGATTTCACCTCCCGGCCGCTTCAAGGGGCTGCAGGTTGAAAAAAAAGACGCAACCATTATCTTAACGACCTGGCTTGAAACTGTTCCCTGGCTCTCTGTTGTGAGTATTGACAAAAAAAATCTTTTTGAAGATTCAAGAAAAGTGCGGAATATGAGCCTGTTTGTTGTTTTTTTGGGTGGATTCCTCATTGTACTTGCAATCCTCCTTACCACAGACAGCCTGGTGTCAATGCTGGAAGAGAATAGAAAGGACAACCGCCGCCTGGACTCCAGGCTAATAAGAACCGCCTTTATTGCATCATCAATGGAATTGTCAAAGGGAGTATTCAGTGACCTGAACGATATTCTGTCAAATATTCACGTCACAGCTGCACTGTTGAAGGACCAGGCCCAGCCTGCAAACTTTAGTGAAACCGATCTAATGGCAGAACAGATTTCTTCGGAATCCATAAGGGGAAAAAAACTTATAGACAGCTTTATCCGGTTTAGCGGACCTGAAGATCCTGTGATCATGGATGTTAATATTCACATAATTTTAAACCATATTTTAAGTTTTTTAAAAACACCTCTCATTGAAAAAAACATTGCCGTAATTACCGATTTCCATGACAAATTGCCGTCTGTCATAAGCGATGGTGCCGCACTGCACCAGGTCTTTCAGAACCTTTTATTAAACTCTGTTGCCGCTGCCGGTGCAAACGGTTCAATATATGTATCCACATCCATTGAAGAAAATGCTGTAACGATTTCTTTCTCAGATAACGGGCCTGGTTTGCAAAAAGCAGATATGGAACAAATTTTTGACCCCCAGTATTTGACGGATCGGGGGGATTCCGGATTTGGTCTGTCAATCAGCCGGACCATCATTGAAAAAATAGGGGGAAAAATATCTGTTAGAAACGGAGAACAACACGGAGCAGTGTTTGAAGTTCGGGTGCCAAAGGAATTTATCGGCGAATTTTTAGATTCAAACCGCGTAATTTAGGATTAATGATGCTGACGCGGGAAAATATCAAGCAAGCCATAGATGCCATCGGCAAAAGAGAACCTCAAATTGCCTATACACTGAATACCATGCTGGGAAAGGGGAGAATTGATGTACCTTTGGCATCAGAAATCAAAGACGAGACAAGGCCGTATTTTCTTTTTGGCGACAAGAAAACCTTTATCAACAAGTTCCAATTTTTCACCAGTGGTACTCCCCCCCTTGAACAGGCGCTGCTGATTCATTACGGAGAAATGGCACAAAAGCGCAACCTGCTGCATAGAGACCCTTTATCAAACCCTGGGGAACACGCTTCAAAAACCGATACCGCAGGCCTCTCACTCATGCTTGATTATGAAATCGACCTGGCCCAAGCCCTGCTTAAAGAACAGATAAGCTCAAATAAAACTTCTTTTGTCAATGTGCTGAATCAAAGACTCAAAAGGCTTGGAAACTTAAAAAAAAATAGTCCGGACAATCCACAGATACTTTGCCAGGGGGTAATAAATAATGATATAACCGCCTCCTTCATAAGGTTCCCGTTTTCGAGGGAAAGTCTCATGCATGCTGCCCGCCTCAACCTGGAATTTTTTCACATCCGTTTTTTGTTAAACTGCCTGGTTTCCGGCACGGACAGCCGGCTTTTCGCATGTATCGCAAGAGGAGAGCTGCAGGGACTGATTTTCCTGGAAATAATAAAAAAACTCTTTTACAAAGGATTTGAAGTAAAATATTTTGCAACCAGTGCGGGATCAGCTTCCCAGGACGATCGTCGCCCTGTCAAAGGCGCCGGGACCTTTATCATGGCAGGAGTCTGGATGCTCTGGAAAAGCAATTTTCCCGATGTAAAAGAAATCTTTCTTGAATCGGAAATCCAGGCCGCAAGGTTTTACGCATCCATTGGATTCCACACCCGGGGCCTGTACAAATACACTCTCAAATCTCCCGAGGGCAGGCTTTTGACTGCTATTGCGGTAATGGCAGTATTTTCAAAAAAGACCCACCCCTCCATCACAAGTCATCTATGCAAAAGGATTCCCGGACAGATAAAACTTCTCAAACGCAAAAAAAACATAAATGGACAACGCAAAAGAGCCCTGGAGTTCATAAAAATTACGCTTCATCCCGCCAGCTCCGATCTTCTGGCCAGGACAACCATGCGGATACTGATGAAAAACAAAAGCCGTATCCCTGAAGGAGAAACGCTGTTTGCCCTGGCAAAAGCCTTCGGCCGCATTGAAACAAAACAGGGACAAATGCCCCCTGCCCTTCCAGTTGCGGTTATCATCGACAAAAGATATTGGAATCATCTCATGGGAGTCGCACACCTTGAGAATTACAGGCGTATAAAAGCGGTGGAGGATTTACTGGAAAACAAATGCCTGGATGGAAAATGGTTCACAATTGCTCCCCGCCTCGCACAAAAAAATGAACTGACATGGGTACACACTCTTGAGTATGTTGAAAAAGTTGAAAAAACAGCCGGAAAAAGCCTTTCATCCCTTGATTTTGATACCCAGACCACAGAAGAGTCATGGTCAATCGCCCAACTGGCGGCCGGTGGTGTCTTCTCTCTGCTTGACGGGATAATGTCAGGCTGGTCACATAGAGGCTTCGCATTCATAAGACCTCCGGGCCATCATGCCGGGCCTGGGAAAGGCATGGGATTTTGCATTTTTAATAACATAGCCCTGGGCGCTATGTATCTGAAACAAAAGTATAAAGTTTCAAGGCTGATGATCATCGACATTGACGCCCACCACGGCAACGGTACACAGGAAATATTTTATAACACTGATGAAGTCCTTTTTATCTCAATTCATGAATCAGACTCTTTTCCCGGAACAGGAAATGTTCAAGAGACGGGAAAAGGAAAGGGTCTGGGGTTTAC
>NZ_JAIOSW010000154.1 GCF_021107415.1 Desulfobacula sp. | reverse complement strand
TGTGTGGATTGTACTCTGGGCGGGGCAGGTCACGCGCTTGCAACAATCGAAGCAATACTCCCTGAAGGGGTGCTGATCGGCATTGATCAGGATTTGGATGCCATTAATCATGCTAAAAAGATTTTACATCCATTTAAAGAGAATGCGCTATTGTTCCACAGCAATTTTTCTGATCTTCCAACAATTTTGAACTCTAACGGGATAAAGGGTGTAAATTCAATACTCCTTGACTTAGGCTTTTCACTAAACCAACTGAAAAACGGCAACCGCGGATTTAGTTTTAACAAGAATGAACCATTGGATATGCGAATGGATATTCGAAACGATCTGACAGCCTTTGAGATTGTCAATTCATTCCCGGAGAGTGAGCTGATAACTATTTTCTTTAAATTTGGTGAAGAAAAATTTTCAAGACGGATTGCAAAAAAAATTGTGGAAACAAGAAAGACTACACCCATTCATACAAGTTTAAAACTTGCACAAATTATTTTAGAAGTCATCCCTGCAAAGTACAAATTTAAGCAGCGCATTCATCCTGCTACTAGAGTGTTCCAGGCCATAAGAATTGCTGTAAACAGGGAATTGGACCAACTTGAAAAATTTATGCAAATCGTACCCTCACTTCTTTTAAAAGGGGGACGGCTTTGTATTATTTCTTTCCATTCCCTTGAAGATCGTATCGTAAAGCATGCATTACGCAAATTCGAGAACGGCTGCACATGTCCAAAAGATCTTCCCATCTGTTTATGCGGATTTGTTCCACAGATGAAATCGGTTTTCAAAAAACCTTTGGTGCCCACAAAAAAAGAGATAGAATTCAACCCCATGGCAAGAAGTGCCAAATTAAGGGTGGCTCAAAAAATTTAATATATGACGATTAAAAATAACATACCCAAAAAAAATATCCAGGCAAAGAAGCCGGGCTTTTGCTGGTTTGTCGTTATTTCTATCATATTTTGTGAACTTTTGGCTTATACCTGGATCAGGACAGAATCCGCCCAGACCATATTACGGGTATCCAGGAAACATGAAACGTTTGTAAAAAAGATGTCTTACCGCAAGGCTTTATCTGTTGAAAGAGACCGACTGAAATCAGACGACCGCATAACCCGAATTGCAAAAACCAGGCTAAACCTTTCTAGGGATACGGTAAATCAAACTATTTATATGACAGATTCTCTGGCAAATCCTCCGACAAATGCTCTGGCAGGGAGAAAAAAATAATGTCAAAGAATTTTAACAAAGGGATGCAACAAAGAATTGGTGTTATTCAGGTTCTGATTGTCATCTCGATTTTTATTATGGGGGCCAAATCCTTTGACATCCAAATTTTCAAAGCCCGGGAACTGACACAAAAAGCTGAAAATGATTATTCCCGGCACATCACTATCAAGGGAGAAAGAGGCCAGATTCTGGACAGGAACATGAACAAACTTGCAACCAGCATTGATGCCATCTCCGTCACTGCCTGTCCTTTAAAAATAAAAAACCCGATTTCTACTGCTAGAAAACTTTCCAAAATATTGAAGATTGACCGGAAAAAACTCCAGGGTACTCTTTCCTCCAAACGGTTATTCGCCTGGATCGCCAGAAGAGTCTCCCCGGACCAAGCCAATCAGATTCGACAATTGAATCTAAATGGAATTTATTTTGAAAATGATTCTAAAAGATTTTACCCCAACAGGAACCTTGCAGCGCAGGCTGTTGGATTTACGGGATCTGAAGACTCCGGACTTGAAGGCCTTGAGTATAAATACAATTCAGTTCTGGAAGGCAAGTCCCTGAAAATCAAAGTCAAGCGGGACGGGAATGGAAGGCTTTTTGATCTTGATAAAAAAAGAAGATCTCAGCTTAAAGGGAAATCCATTGTCCTGACCATAGACAAAAAAATTCAATTTTTAAGTGAGCAAACCCTTGAAAGAACTGTAAAAACTCATCGGGCAAAATCAGGGATCGCCCTGGTTATGAGACCGCAAACCGGAGAGCTTCTGGCAATAGCGCATTTCCCACAATTCAATCCAAATAATTTTAAAGGCTATAATAAAGCGGCCTATAGGAACCGTGCCGTTACCGATGCATTTGAGCCGGGATCTGCCATGAAGGTCTTTACAGCAGCCGCCGCACTCGAAAAGGGATTTTCTCCTAAATCCATCTTTTTTTGTGAAAACGGTACATATAAAATTGGAACATTTACCATTCATGACACCCATCCTTATGACTGGCTTTCCATTAACCAGATCATTAAATTTTCAAGTAATATAGGCGCTGTAAAAATTGCAGAAACACTTGGGGATAAAGCCTTGTATAATTATTTTGCTGATTTTGGATTTGGAGACAGAACCTGGATTGGATCTCCGGCAGAAACATCCGGCAATCTGATCCCCTATCAAAAATGGTCTAGAATCGATGCCGGTGCCATCTCCTTTGGCCAGGGTGTTTCTGTTTCTGCCATACAGCTTATCTGTGGTATCAGTGCAATTGCCAATAACGGTAATCTTATGAAACCCCTGCTGATAAAAAAAATCATATCCAATAATGGTGAGGACTCAAGAGTATACCACCCTGAAATAATCCGGAGAGTCATTTCATCAAAAACGGCCCGACAGGTTAAAAACATGATGAGTCTCGTCGTAAAAGAGGAAGGTACCGGTGTAAAAGCTGCCATGGAAGGATGGACAGTATGCGGGAAAACCGGAACTGCTCAAAAAGCCTTAAAAAACAAAAAAGGATATTCAAAAAACAATTACATCTCAGTTTTTGCCGGATTTGCACCAGAGGAGAATCCAAAACTTGCAATTCTCGTGGTGATTGATGAACCCAAAAAACAATATTATGGCGGAGATGTGGCAGCCCCGGCCTTTAAAACT
>NZ_JAIOSW010000451.1 GCF_021107415.1 Desulfobacula sp. | reverse complement strand
AGAAAAAGCGGTATTTCTGGGCATTAAAGGTTTTTTGATGAAGCCGGTTGTTATGAAAGATCTTTCCCAAAAGATACGTGAAGTATTGGATAATGAGGACAACCCGGTTCATATGTGATTACCCAAAATTAATGACCTGAACAAATTAATTAACCACCCGGTTGTATCGGGAGAATTTCTGGGCAAATATATTCAATACTTTGTAATGCATACTAAGGGTCTTCTTTTCTTTTGCCAAAAGCTTAACACTGAATATCAGGGTTTTATGGTCCTTTTGCTCATACGCCATTGATATGTCCAAGGGGTTCCACTGGCCCGGGATGGTTTCCATGAGAGACAGGATCACCGGGGTGTCTTTAAGATTTTCCATAATGATCTGCTCTTTTATGATTTCATCGTAAACCTGGATTTTACCGTTGGTATTGCGTTTGATATTGGTTCTTTTTGTGTCAAGCCTGTGCTGGGTGACGACAATGTCGCGGCTGTCACCGATATGAAGACCTGTTTTATCGCCCACAGGGGTGAACTTGACCCTGTCTTCTCCCAGAAAGATGGTGCTGCCCTGACTGTCCCGGGCAAAGAGCCGTGCCTTTCCTTTAAGAAGAGCTGTTTGACCAAGATTTGAATCTTTATTATTGATAAATTCATAGCTCGTGGGGATGCCCACAGCCGTTTTTAATTTTTCAGGCTCATGGGGCATTTTTAAGGCATTCCAGGTATAGACCTTTTTTATGGGAATTTTTTGTTTTTGCGAGACAAGGATTCGCTTTGTTTCAAGATTGTGGATACTTGTGTTAAAGGGGTTTCCAAAATTAAGCGATGCCGTCACCGTATCAAAATTTTCTCCTGAAAAATTTCTCAACACCAGGAAAGACTTTAAATCAATGGTTTTTTCTGCAGGGTCTGTTACAGCTCTATAGGTAACAATATAGTCTATATTTGCCAGAAGATAACTGATCATTATTTTTTCTTCAAGATCCTCACGGCTTGAGACATCCCATACCAGAGCGGCCTCGTTGGGGGGATAGCTGACACTTAATATGCTGATTTTGTCAGGATTTGAAAGGGTAGCAAGTGTAATACTTGCGGGGTCAATCATGACACTCTGCCAGGAAAAATCTATTGTATTGATACCCTTTTTAAGCGTGAGGATTCTTTTTTCCTGAACTAATGTTGTCCCATGGTCTCCCAGTCGAATGGCAACATCTTGTCTTGGCGGCAATGATACAAGACTTGTTCTTGCCTGGGAAACTATGATTGATCCCAATAGAATAAGGATGCTTAAGCACACAGGTTTGATATATTTTATTGCTGCCATCTTCTTTCTCCTCTTAAAGTCGTCAGGGTAAATTGAATACTTTTATTTGAATGGGGGGCAAGCTCGATCGTAAATTTGATCGTATTCTGATCAATTTTTTCAAATTGATCGGGATGAGTCATGTCAGTGATTTTAAAATGACTTGAATCAAGGTTTTTAACATACTCAATGGTTGATGTCATAGCGGTGAAATTTGAAAGCTGTATTTCAAAGGCTTTGACTTCGTCAAATCCGCTGACGTTTCCTTTATTGTCAAAAATAATATTTTTCTTTGTATATGCCATGATCCGGGGAACAATTTTTACATTTAAGGTGTTGCCAAGATTAAGTTCCACTTTTTTACTGACAGGAATGTATTTTGTTGTATCAGATCCGATATAATCAAGTTGTCCGGTTTCCCCGATGCTGTGAAACACTTTTATTTCCCCTCCGGGCAAAGGGGTTTGACCCAGATTGTTTTCTTTATCATTTTTAAAGGTTAAAAATCTGACCACATTTTTCCCAAACCGGTTGGTTTCGTACTTATAAATATTTTTAACTTTGATATCGTCTGCCTTAAATGATAAAAGGCGCTTGGACCAGCCATGGGCAATGCTCTCTCTTCCTTCAATGGTATAGAGAAAATATTCGGAAAGTCCTTGTTTTTTTATCTCTTTGGGCCGGGCTTCTGCCATGGCAGCCCCCATGGCCATCCTGGGCTGGGCAAAATCAAGCTCTACCATTTCTTCCTTATAAATGCTTTTCAGTTTTGATTCGCCGGCTTCAGGCCGGCCATAGGGGTATTGAAGGGAAGCAAGATGAGCAATCTTGTCCAGTATATTGATTTTTCCAACAACAAGCCTTGTTTGCGCATTATTGTAATCTTCTCCGGAAGTGTTGGTCACCGTGACATATCCTTTTAATTCACAGGTTTTCTGATCTTTAGAAAGCTGCGCAATATAGTATGATTTCCAGGATATTCCGGATGTAAAATATGTGATCTCAACCGGCACCTGGCAGGCCTGTTCCGCTTTTATTTTCCAGATTCCCACATCTTTGGTTCCGGGAGGATAAGTGATTTCAACAATATCAATTTCATCAGTCAGCTTTTTAATTTCAAGACTAAGGGATGTGGGATCAATTTTTGTATTGGCCCAGGAAAATTGCAATTGGTTTATCCCTTTGACAAAACTTAACACTCTTTTGTCCCGGACAAGGGTTAAATCCGCTTTATTATAAATGGTGGTCTGTACGGATTGACGATCCCGCAATGTGACAAGATCAATTTTTGCAACAGCATTAAAAACAGGAAGTAAAGAGATCACCATTGCAAAAAGAACGGGTTTTAATATTTTTTTTACCGGCATAGAAGTTCCTTTTGAAAAATTGATTTATTTAACTTGTTTGATTTATCTACTGGTAAAATACCATAACTATGAAAAAAGCCAAGCAGAAAATAAATGGGTTTGATTGCTGTTGCAGGGTTTGATATTGTGACAAGATCTCTTAAAAATAAGGATCAGTTTTGTTTAATATTTTTAAAAGTAATAAAATGGAAAACCTGATGGATGCTTTGGTCTCTGTTTTGGGCGACGTGCCGGACAATCCAATGATGCCTGAATGGATCGGTATCCAGTCCAGGGGGATGAAACAGTGGATCACCCTGCAGATGGCTCAAAACTTTGGTGTCTGCGCAAATATGAACTTTGCTTTTCCAAGACAGATGCTGGATCAAATTCTCACAAGCTTCAACCCGCCAGAAGATATAGATGATCTGGAGGACATGGAAGATCCGCAGGATAGTTTGAATGAAGATATTCTTTTCTGGTCCATCCTGAAGATGCTCAGCGAGAACCCATCCCCAAAAGAGCTGTCAAGCGTAAAAAATTATATTAAGGAAGATGAAACAGGAAAAAAACTTTATCAGCTCTCCATGAAAATTGCAAAAGTGTTTGACGATTACCAGGTTTATCGGCCTGAACTGCTAATAGACTGGCAAAAAGGCCGGCAAACCCATCCATCCCATCCATTCCATGAAATTTTCAAAGATCCTGTGGCACAATGGCAGGCAAAACTCTGGAATCAAATTGTATCAAAAGACCCCAAAAATCACCTGGCCTTTAAAGTGGATCTCTTCCTGGAGAGATTTTCTAAAAAAACTATCAGCATGGATAATCTTCCGTCACGGATGTCACTTTTCGGCATATCAGCTTTGCCCAAATTGTTTTTGCAGGTGTTTGAAAAAATGTCTGAAATGATGGATATAAATCTGTTTCTTCTTACACCATCCAACCAATTCTTTTTTGATATCAAATCAGCCGGACAGATAGGGCGAATAGCTTTAAAGGAAGACGCAGGGATTGATCCCGAACTATTATACTATGAAATGGCAAATCCGCTGCTGTCGTCTCTGGGAACGTCGGGAAAAGAGTTTCACTCCTGCCTTGAAGCGTTTAATTACCATGAACCCTTTGATGATCTGTTTCATGATCCAGGGCATGACTCCGATACCATGCTTTCGCATCTTCAATCCGATGTATTAAATCTTGTCCATCGAAAAGAAGGCTGCGATGATGCTCCTGTCACCATTGCGGCATCTGATACATCCATTTGTATTCATGCCTGTCATTCTCCCATGAGGGAAGCCCAGGTGTTAAAGGATCTTTTATTAAACGAATTTGAAAAAGATGCTGAACTTGCCCCCCATGACATCATTGTGATGATGCCGGATGTTGAGGCGTATGCACCAGTTATCGAATCTGTTTTTGCTTTGGAAACGCCCTTGCCGTTCTCCATCAGTGACCGCAGGAAGAGATCCGAATCAGAGCCTCTGGATGCTTTTTTAAAAATACTGGCCCTGAGAAACTCCCGGCTTGAGCAAAGTTGTGTGCTGGATCTTCTGCTGTCTGAATCCATTGCTCAAAAGTTTAAAATCACTTTTGATGAGATCTCTATGATTGAAAAGATGGCTGAGGATGCTAAAATCCTCTGGGGCCGGGATGCCGGGCATAGAGAAACCTTAGGCTTGCCGCCCTTTGAAGAAAACACCTGGCAGTTTGGATTGCAGCGGCTTTTTATGGGCATGGCCATGCCGGAAAATCAGGATTTTCTGGTGCAGGATATCCTGCCCTGCCAGTCTTTTGAAGGACTTGATCTTGAAGTGCTGGGCAAGTTTGCAGCTTTTTGTCATACCTTGTTTTCCGGTCTCAAAACCCTGGCCGGTCAAAAAACAATTGGAAAATGGTGTGAGGCGTTAAAGCAAATATCCGTCTCTTTAATGGATCGAAATTTTAAAAACGGGGAAGACTTGATTTTCCTGACCCAGGCCATTGATCAGCTTAAAGAAGATGCCCAAAAGGCAGGGTTTGACGAAACAGTCTCATTTGATATAATTTTTTGTGTCATTGAGCAAAAGCTTGATCTCAATATTTCCCAGGGAAATTTTCTGGCAGGGAATATCACATTCTGCAATATCATGCCCATGCGCAGCATTCCGTTTAAGATCGTCGTTTTGATGGGAATGGATGAAAAATCCTTTCCCAGACACTCCTTTAACCCGGGATTCAACCTGATAAAAAAATATCCAAAACCCGGTGATAAAATAGAACGGGATGAAGACAGGTATCTGTTTCTTGAAACCCTGCTGTCAGCAAGATTAAAGTTTATCTGCACCTATACCGGGTTAAGTATACAGGATAACTCAAAGATTCCCTGTGCAGGCGTCATTAGCGAGCTTATGGACACCATAGATCAAAGCTTTGTTTTGCAAAAAGGAGTCGGCTATCATTTTTTCCACCCGCTTCATCCCTTTAATGAAGAGTATTTTAATCAAACCGGTTCGTTTTTCTCTTTTTCAAAGGATAATTGCAGGATTGCAAAGGCACTTTGCCCAGATAGAACTGAAACAGACAGATTCCAAAGCCGACTATTTGTCCGGCCATCGTCCAAAAAAGAATCAAGAGAGCTGCCTTCAAGCATCACCCTTGATGAGATGATCCGTTTTTTTAAAAATCCTGTTGAAGGGTTCGTAAAGGAAGGATTGAACATAAAAATTCAGGACTTAAAAGAGCAGACCCGGGACAGGGAAGTCTTTTCCATATCCGGTCTGGATCAATACATCCTTGGCAGTTTCCTGGTTGAAAAAGAATCAGCCGCTTCCAATTCCAAGCCTTTTGGGGAAACAGATTTTTATCCGTTTTTCAAAGCCATGGGCAGCCTTCCCTTTGGAGAGAAAGGCAAGCTTGAATTTGATAAAATGATGAACACTGCCGGGCCTGTTATCGATGCAGCCAGAGCCATTGCATCTAAAAAACAATTGCCCCCTGTTGCCACACAGATAAATATAGACGGTTTGATGGTTTCAGCAAATTTTTCCGACATCAGGGAAGACGCTGTATATTTTGTGACGTATGGAAAACTCAATAGTGCAAGACTGCTTTCCGGCTGGATCAGGCATCTGTTTTTAAATATCTGTGCACCCCTTAACTATCCAAAAAAGACCATTCTTATCGGGCGGGACCCTAAAGGGAAAAATCCCGTGTTAACCTGTTCGTTTCCTGCTTTGGACTCACAGGCACTCCAATATTTTAAAGAATTGACTCAAATTTATATAAAAGGGGGAGAGCAGCCTTTTTATTTTTTTTGCGAAACATCCTGGCAATTTGTACAGGTCATATCAAAACAAAATTTTGAACCTGACCGCTTGGAACCTGACTGGTCAGCGCTTGACAGGGACACGGTTTTTAAAGCGATGAACAACTCAAAAACCAAAGCCGGCTGGTATGGCGGGTATCATCAAACAGGGGAAAAAGAAAACCGGTATGTATCCCTTTGTGTTGAGAACAACGACCCTTTTGAAAGTGTTGATGCATTGCTCTCATCCGGGTTTGTCCAAAATTCCATAACCGTATTTAAACCCTTGCTGGAAAATATGAAGCAAATATGATGAAGTCTTTGTCCTGCACTTCTGTTTTATTCTATATCGATTCATACACAATGTGATCCGGTACGGTTAATAGTTTGGAGAGATAAACAGATTGATTTAATAATATTTTGAACAAACATATTTTTTTGGTGTCAGATATAATAAGGGCAGTAATTTTTTTTATAATAATGATAAAAAGGAGGACACAAAATGAAAAGATTATGTTTAGTTATGATCATGGCAGCAATGGTAATGCTGACATTTTCTTTAACCGCCGGTGCAGCAGGTCGCATCCATGTTGGTTTTCAGGATTATTTATCTTTCCTGATACGCCATGTGGAGATATGAATAACAGGCCGCCCACAATTAATTTTTTATATACCGGTATCATGCTTTATACAAAAATTTATTTTTAACTGCTTTGTACTTATCTCTTGGTGTCGAATAGGTAATTGACATCTGGTCCAGAGCCAACACCACTTAACATAAAAAGTGTGACGGCAATGAAGCAAGGCACTTCTTTGCACATAAAAGTCTCTTTCTTCCTCTTTATTTCTGTTTTAGTTTGTTCTTTACGTTCATCTGATTTGCGATAAAGGTATAGGCAATATAATATTTAAAAATATTATTGACATATTGCACGGTTTCTCTGCCGATTCGTTTGGCGGCAACGATTTCAACATTTCTAAACCAGATATTGGGATCTAAATTCATGGTTTTGGCCTCTTTCCGCAATTTTGAAACCCTGGCCGGGCCGGCGTTATACGAAGCAAATGTCAACAATGCCCGGTTCAGTTTGTCAATGGCAGGGTCATTAAAATATCTATTCATCATAAAGCGAAGATACTTTGTCCCGGCATGAATATTGGGTTCAATTTTTTCAATGTCAGGTATATTGACATTCTTATCGCTGGCCGTTGTCGGCAAAATCTGCATCACACCAATGGCTCCGACATGGCTGCGCTTACTTTGATCGATGGTTGATTCCTGATAGGCAAGAGCAGCAAGCAGCAGCCAATCAAAGTCATACATATCAGCATATTTTTGGAAAAACTGCACGGTTTGTTCGAACCTTTTCCTGTCTTTGTCCGCAAGGTTATTTTTTACGTATTTTGTACCCTTAAGGTATCGGTTAAAGAGAATATTCCCCATCAGGGTACCCTTTTTGTGGGTCTTAACAAAGGTGTTGATCACTTTTTTAAGTTCAGGCGTATTCTTTTGGACTGCCCAAGCTATCTTAGCATTTTCCCTGAATTTAATGTCAGGATGAAGCGTGATATTATCAAAAACCTGAGCCCAGAATTTACCCTTGTGGCTGTCAATGATCATCATGGGAATCAGTCCCGCATTCAGCATTTCCAGAAGATCTTCATCCTCAAGATTCTCGTTGGCTTCAACGATCTTGATTTCAGGTTTACCGGTGGCTGACAATGTCTTGTTAACCAGCTTCAGGCTATCATAATAGCTGCTGGATTTTCGAACATGAATTTCCTGACCGCTTAAGTCTGACATATCTTTAACAGGAGAACTCTTAGGACCGGTAGCCAGAATTTCATTTATACCTGTTGCAACAGGATCACTAAAATCAACCTGTTTTATTCGCTTGTCCGTTATGGTTAAATTGCCGGCTGCAATATCCCCGAAACCTTCTGCTAAAGCCGGTATCAGCCTGTCTCTTGATGTGGGAATAACAAGAACCTGTACTTTAAGATGGCGGGTTTTTAATTGCTTATTGATTGTTTTTTCAAATTGTTTGACCATTTCATACGTCGCACCTTTTTGAGTGGCCCCATCAAGGAAATAAAATGTTTTACTATAAGGAATCAGGACCCGGATGAGACGCTTTTGAACCATTTGTTCAAAATCACCCGTCCATTTTTGATTTATCTTCAGATTGACAACCTTTTCAAAATCCTGTGCCCCAAACACATATAGAGGCAAACAGACGACTGCTGCGAAAGCCAGCACCAGGAAAAACAAATTTTTCAAAATGGTCTTTTTTTTGTTCATAAAATGTAATACTAAATTATCCTGCATTAGTATATATATTTTTTGTTGTATTAATCATAAAGTAAAACCCATCCCCCGCGCATCCTGTTAATCGTTTGACTTAAGAATTTGCCTATGATTAAAATAAGGAAAAGTTTCTAAAAATATGATGCTTTTATAAAAATCAGGGGGAAAAATGAGCTGTTCAATAAAATTATATAAATTAAATGAATTTATTCGTAAAGATGAAACAAGCGAAATTGACTTTGAATGGTTTTCTGATATATCCGAATTAAAAAGTTAGCGTTTAATCTGTTAAAAAAAAACTATTTAAACGCTTCAAATTCCTGGAGTAGGTCCTTTCTTTGCTGCGAATTCATTAAAATTGAGAACCAGCCTGCGGCCCGTTCTGTATTGATAAAATCCATAAAAAAATTATATACGGCATTTTCAGCCATGGTATTTGCCACCAAAGAATCATTTTGCGCATCTAAAAGTTCAACAATGGATACAGCCCCCTTGCTATAGGCATCCACAACAAGATCAAGATTCTTTTTAGAAGAGGATGCACTTAAGCGTGACAGGTCAATGGTAGGAAATGAAACACCGGTTTCATGCAGTGTCAGCCTGATATTTTCAGCAATCTTATTTTCAATCTGGTTTCTAATAAATTTTAACTGGTTTTTAGTTTCAAGAGATTTGATTTTCTGGGCTTCAATCTGCTCGTCAATGGCCATCAGTTCAGGCGAGTAATCCAGTCCCTTTTTTATGACGGGGTACCGTGAAGGTGTGTCTTTCCTTCATGTTCTGCGCGTTCTTCATGGTGATTAATAAAACGGCTGCAAGTTAACCGCACATGTTAAAATTTTGTACTATGCTTTAAAATTAATCCTGAATCCGGTTTGCAGCTTTTTTATATACTTTCATATTATCTCGCTTGCCAATTGCAATAATTTGAATCAGGATCTTTTTTTCAATAATTTTATAAACAATCCTGATTTTTTTACGGTCAGCATACATTTTTCTATATCCGGATAAATCAAGGCCCTGTTTGTTACCAAGTTTTTTTCCATTACCCGGTGTCATTGATAATTTTTTTATCTGTTTCAGAACAAGAAGTTTCCGGCGATTGTCCAGCTCGGAAACCTCGCGGGCAGCATCGGGATGAAAAATAATTTTAAATTTCATCTAAGTCAATGCCCTGTTCAGCCAATAATCGGTCTAAATCAATATATTCATTCAAAGGTGTGCCTTTCCTTTGTTCAACAGCTTTATAGATTTGAATATGTTCGAATAACTCCAGGAGTTCATAGATTCTTTCGTATTCTTCCACAGATAGAATGATCGCTTCCAGTTTGTTTTTTCTCATAACGGCAATTTTGTCTTTTTCATGTTTTGTAATGCTGTCAAGTATAGAACTGAAATTTCGAACTATTTCTGTTGAACTCATTAATTCTGTTTTTTTATAGGTAATCATTTTTTAATTCCATTTATTTATGTATTTAACTACATATTACTGCATGTATTCGACTCCGTCAAGGAGCAACAACATTAATATAACCATTGAATTAGATGATTGTTTGGTTCATTCGTTAATTCAAGTGATCCTAATGATATTCTGCAGGACACACGTAAATATCAAAATCATATGGTGATGATTGTGCCATGGTATAATCAATAATAATGGTAAGATTTTCAATATATCGCACTTGAAAATTAAATATGGTTGTATAGTATATTTTATTTTTTTTGCGAAACATCCTGGCAATTTGTATATGATGAAGCCTTTGTCTTGCACCACTATTTTTATATATGTGGATAGGGGAGGGTTATTCTGATCCGGTGAAAAAAGTTAACCGCGGACTATCAGCCCTACGGGCAATTTGACATGCCAAAATTCGTGGAAAATATCTCCAGACTGATGCCGGTTCCACCCGCAACAAAGGAGGCCAAATCATTTCCATCTATATCGCCATCTTTATCAAAGTCTCCTGCACATGGTTCTATCGCAAAAGATCCGGTGCGCTGATAACTGCCGCGGCCGGTTCCCCAGAGGATGCGTGCGTCGGCGGTGTTGGGAAGGTCATAGGCCACCAGACCACTATGGGCCGTGTTAAGCACCAGCTCCAGATCCGGATCACCGTCAATATCTGCCAAGGTAGGAGCCGGCAAAGCCCCGTTCCAGTCCGGGCTGCCAAAAGCAGGGGGAAGCGCCACTTCGTGAAGCGGGTTGCCTTGGTAATCCAGGATATGCACCTTGCCGGTCTTGGATGACCCTTTCTGGACCCATGAGGCAAAGATAACCTCTGGGTAGCCGTTATTATCAAGATCAGCCACGACGGGTTCAGAGGCAAAACGGTAGATCCCCTCGGCAGGGTTGTAAACGGAATAAGGCCAGTTGTGATGTTCGGTCTTGTCCAGCCAGAAACAGTGAACCTTTCCATCATTTGAGGCAAATAGAATCTCCTTAAACCCATTCCTGTCCAAATCTACGACCACCGGATTCGGCATGCAGCTTTCAATAATACTGTAGCTTTCACAGATCGGTGCCCCCACATCGATGGGAACGGTCTCCCAATCAAAACCGTTCGCTACAAACCGGCTCCGGTCCGGATTAAAGATATAAGGACCGTGATAGAGATTCGTATAAGGGCTGGTTCCACAGTTGTGGATATTACCAACGACAACTACTTCAGGGATTGTGTCGCCATTTACGTCACTGATAGCAGCAGGACAATGGCAGAAATTTGGCCGGTGTTCTGTTCCACAATATCCCCATCCTCTGAGTTCAGCTTCCAGGTCAACCCAGACGCCCACTTCGCCCCATTTTTTATCACCATATTGGCTATTCGACTGAATACGTGTCCCATCATCATTAAAGGCACAGATATAATGCACATCTGACGGGGCAACGATTTCACCTTTCCCGTCACCGTCAATATCAGCAATCGCCAGGTTGTCATTGTATATCCCGTAGGCACAACAACCGCTCGATAACTGGGGCCAGCCCGGTCTCAAGTCTGCGTTGTGTTCATAAACATAAATATTGTCGTAATTGCCCCCCCTGGCACTGCCCACAACGATTTCCATATCCCCGTCGCCATCCAGGTCGGAGACCGACAGACTTCTCATTTCATGGGTCACGGGTTGTCGAGACCATACGGTACCGCCTTCATGATCAAAGACGTGGACATAGCCGTCGCCATGAGCGGTGACAATTTCCAGGTCGCCGTTTTCATCCAGGTCGGCCACAACGACGCCGGGCCACACCCTGCTGCCGTCCGGGTTTACGCTCCACTTCAGAGATCCGTCAACACCATTGATGACAAAAATGGAGTACGCAGCCCCGATAACTTCTATATTCCCGTCACCGTCCAAATCTGCTACGGCAGGAGAGGAATACCAACCGGTCTCACACCAGGAAGAATAGCACCCTCCGTGTTGCCATTTCAGGATTGGAGCCGATATGTCCGCACCGCTCTCAGACCCGCCGAGAAAAATTATAAGGACTACAATGCATACCTTGAATAACGCCGAATTTTTCATGATTCCCCTTTTGGATTATTTGTCCCATATTTAAATGAAAGTTCCCAACCAACCCGCAGCCTGACCAATATGTGGGGCGATACCCTGTGCTTTCTTGATTTCAATAGATTCCCTTTCTATCATATACGTATCTATGGTATGTTAAGTACGTACCTTTTGTAAAGAGGATAACTATGAAAACAATTACAGTAACTGAATTACGGGGAAACATATACAATCTGCTTGATGAAGTATTGAATACAGGCATCCCGCTTGAAATCCGGACGATCTTGTAAATATCAGTTGGGAAAAGCATGAAACCCTTAGACCCATTTCATATAGACCTTGAAAAAACCACTCTGATTGAAGCCAGTGCAGGGACCGGGAAAACATATACCATCACTACCCTGTACTGCAGGCTGGTGGCCAAAGGATACCCTGTGGAATCCATCCTGGTGGTCACATTTACGGAAGCCGCAGCAGCAGAACTCAAACTGAGAATCAGAACAAGACTTTTTAATACGCTTGCCGGACTTTCTGAACAATCGTATGAAGGTGAAGATGATCTGGTCGAATTCCTGGGCCGCCATAAAAACCTGTCAATGATCTGTCAGAGACTGCAGCTTGCATTAACCTGCTTTGACCAGTCGTCCATCATGACGATTCATTCTTTTTGTCTCAAGGTTTTAAAAGAGAATGCATTTGAAAGTCGTTCCCTTTTTGATATCGAGCTTGTGCCGGACAGATCCTTATTTTTAAGACAGGTGAGTTTTGATTTTTTCATGGGCCACGTTAATCATCTGGATAAATTATTTTTATCTTATTTGAATCAGCAGCAGATAACACCCCAAAGCTTTGCCGCATCCTTTGGCCAGGTTGTTTCAAAACCAAATCTTATTCTCAACCCCCCTGTTGCAAGCTTTGAGAATATTTTTGATGACTACAGACAAATCCTTAAAAAAATTCATGATATTCTTTTGACAAGGGCAGGGCAGATCATTGAGTTGATCCAGAATCACAAAGGACTTGATAAAAGAAGCTATTCAAAAAAAAATATTCCTGCCTGGCTTGAGGCTTCACGCCTGAAGCTGGATCAACAAGGTGAGAATACTTTTTTTAAAATGACGGAAAAGGGTGATGCCCTTTATAAATTTACTCAAACAAGGCTGGTACTTAAAACAAAATCAGGGCAGACGCCGCCTGACCATGAATTTTTTGATTTATGTGAGCAGGTGTTCTCTTTTTATGAAGTGTTTGAAAATAATCTGATCAGCCTGAAGATTGAATTTTTAACTTTTTTCAACACAGAGCTTGATAAAATGAAGAAAGCTCAAGGTATTTGTTTTTTTGATGATCTTGTCAATGACCTTGCAGCAGCTCTTGAAAAAGAAGACGCGCTCGACCTTCAAAAAGCCATCAGGAAAACCTATAAAGCCTGCCTGATTGATGAGTTCCAGGATACAGACCCCAGGCAGTATGATATTTTCTCAAAGATTTTTTCTTCACAAGGCACGCCTTTTTTTATGATTGGGGATCCAAAACAGGCCATTTATGCGTTCAGGGGGGGAGATATTTTCGCGTATTTAAAAGCATCTAAAGAGAGTGATCAACGATTTACCCTTGAAAAAAATTACCGGTCTGCACCTTTGCTTGTTAAAGGAATTAACGAGGTTTTTTCAGGCAGTGAGAATCCTTTTTTGTATGAACCCATTGAATTTTTTAAGGTTACAACACCTGCAACATCAAAGGATTCCCTGGTTGAGAAGGATGCATTTGTTCCGCCATTGCAGTTTTGTTTTTTTCAAAGAGAGGAACAGGTGCTTGACAGGCAGGGATTTATCAAAAAAGAGACGGCAGCCGGGATTATCCCGAAACTTGTGGCAAGTGATATCCTGTCATTGTTGCAATCCGCTAAGACAGTGATAAACAGCGATTTCTCAGATCCTCAAAAGATCAGTCCAGAGGATATTGCCGTGCTTGTCCGGACGAACCTGCAGGCAGAACAGATACAAAGCGCGCTATCTAATCATAATATTCCATCTTATCTGTCTAAATCAGGATCTGTTTTTGACTCCAGGCAGGCCATTGATCTGCATGATATTTTATGGGCTGTGATGAACCCTGATCATAAAGGAAGTATTAAAGCTGCTCTCTGCACATCCGTATTCAAATTTTCATCGGATAAAATTCTTGCGCTTGATAAGGAAGAAGAACTCTTCTTTGCGTGGCAGGACCGGTTCCGGGAATATAAGGAAATCTGGGAGGGCAGGGGGTTTGTCTCCATGATCATGGCTTTGTTTCATTCTGATGAAGCTTTTTTAAAGACAAACTTGAGACTTGACGAAAGGAGGCTGACCAATTTTTATCATTTGGTTGAATTGATTTCACAGGCCTGTCTCAAGCAGCAGTTGTCGCCGTATTATTTATTGAAATGGTATGCCCGGCAATTGTTCAAAGACCTTCGGGATGACTTCTCCGATGAGCTCAGGCTTGAGAGTGATAAAAAGGCTGTGGCCATTGTCACCATTCATAAAAGCAAAGGCCTTGAATATCCTATTGTTTATCTGCCATATCTCTGGGAAGGAACGCGAAGGCCGTCTTACGAAAACATCCTCTTTCATGACCCTGAAAAGGATCATCGGCTGACCCTTGATCTGGGATCCAAAGACCTTACAGATTCTCAACTTTATTTTGAAAAGGAAGAGAAGGCAGAGCAGAGAAGATTATTATATGTGGCATTAACACGGGCATCCGCCATGTGCAGAATCATATGGGGCGGGTTTAAATCAGTTGAAACATCGGCCCTTGGCTCCCTGCTGCATCTAAACGGCTGCAAAGATGATCCATCCATGATCAATGATCTTAAGCAGCTTCAATCCCTTGCAGATCAAAGTATTCTGGTCCAGCCTTATGCCCATGAATTACCAAAACACTTTATGGACAGGGCCGATTCACAACCATCTGTTTTGTCTGCCAAAAAAATTATTCGTGAGATCAAGGCTTCCTGGAAAATGTCAAGTTTTTCAGCCATTACGTATTCCTCACACGTGGAAGCTTTTCCGGTCCGGGAGAAGTCAGATGAAGATGGGGCAGGGCCTCTTATAACGCTTGCGCAGTTCCCTAAAGGCGCAAGATCGGGTGATTTATTTCATTTGATTTTTGAAACACTGGATTTTACGAGTCAATCAAAAGATATCCAAGAACTGGTTCAATCAAAGTTTGACATGTTTGGTTTCCTGAACCCCGACATGATTCAAATGGGTGAAACAGCAATAAGGCAGGTGCTTGAAACCAGACTTACTTCTGAAACATCCGGATTTTGCCTCAAAGACATCCAGTCCAACCAGCGGTTTAACGAAATGGAATTTGCTTTTCCGATTCAATCCTTTCAGATATCATCTGTACAAAAGGTTTTTGAACAATCCAATCCAAAATTTAAAACATCCGGGTATGGTAAAAAACTTTCCCAACTGACGGCACAATCCTTTAAAGGGTTTTTAAAAGGTTTTATTGATCTTGTGATACATCATGAAGGCAAATGGTATATTATTGATTATAAATCCAATTATTTAGGCGATACCTATGATCAGTATTCACAGGATGCCATGTTTGAGGCCATGTCAGACCACCACTATTTTCTGCAATATTATCTCTATCTTGTGGCGTTGCACCGATATCTCACATTAAGGTTAAAAAAATATGATTATGACACCCATTTTGGTGGTGTTTTTTATCTGTTTATCAGGGGAATGCATCCTGATTTCGGTTCCCGATATGGGGTGTTTTTTGATCGTCCTGCAAAAAATGATATCAGCTTTCTGTCGGATAATTTCTATAACGAATAATTTGAATGATACCCGAAGTAGATTTTAGAAATTTCAAATATCCTGGCAGGTGCAATGATTTGAGGTATATCATCTACTGCGTAATTATATTTTTATAAAATAGCGAAGACTTTTAGCCTTTGATTCGTATATATGGGTAAGGAAAATATAAAAAACTGCATATTAAAAACAAGGAGGTGATGCTATGGAAATAAGTTCTAATTATCAAATTGAGCCGATGAAACCGGTAAAGCCGGCTGAACCAATTGCGCCATCCGGTGGCAATATTGAAAATCGTCAAGCCCCAGCTGAACCGGAAAAACCAAGTCAACCAGTATCGGAAAGTTCCAGCTTAAGCAAATTTATCAGTATTTATGTTTAAATTTTTTCCCCTAAAAGAAAAGGGATTTTTTGCAGAAAACGATGATGAACTGATGAAGCATATTCAAAAAGGGGATCATAATGCCTTTAGTAACCTGGTTCATCGTCATTCTTCAAAATGTTATTCTATTGCGTACAGGTTCACTGGAAATGTATGTGATGCAGAAGATGTTGTTCAATATGCTTTTTTTAAAATATGGCAAAAGCCTGATCTTTGGCAAAAAAAACATAATACTAAAGTAAGTAGCTGGATATACAAAATAATAACAAATAGATGTATTGATATTTCCAGAAAGAGGACGCCCAGCGGTAATTTAGATTTAGACCGGATATCAAGTGCTGGAATCTCATGTGAAGAACAACTTGCGATTAATGAGAAACACAGGATGCTTGAAAATGCCATTGCAAATTTACCAATAAATCAACGCACAGCGCTTAATTTATGCTTTTATGAAGATATTAGTAACAAAGACGCCTCAGAAATAATGAATTTAAGCACTAAAGCCGTCCAGTCCCAGATTATGAGGGCAAAAAAAAACCTTAAAGAAATGTTGAGAAATTACCATGATTCAAAAAAATAACAATTTAAATATAGGTAATGATTTTGATGACCTGTTAAAAAACAGAAAATTTGAAAAAAACAGGAATGGTTTGGTTAAAAAAATACTTATCCATACTAAAAAAATAAAAAAACCAAATAGAAGTAGCAGTGATGTGACTCACTGGCTGTGGGCAAATGTCGGTTATGCTTTAATAGCAACATTTGTAACAGGGATAATGCTTGGGTATTATGTCTCACCATTTTTTCAACAAAATGATGTTAATTTTCAAACAAGCTATGTCCAAAATTTTTTATACCCTTATGGACTAACATTATGAGTACTAAAATTAGAATATGTATTATTTCGTCGCTGATGGTCAATTTGTTACTACTAGGTATAGTTGGTGGGCATCTCCTGAGATTTGCCGGAAAAGAAAAAGTATTGCCCCCACGCATTAGCTATATGTTAAACAACTTGTCCCCTGAGAAATCCAGTATGATGGATCGAATGCTAATTGAGTTAAATGAACAAAATAAAACTATATTATCTGACATAAAACAACACAGACAGGATATTTATAATATCCTCACAAGCAACAATTTTGATATAAATTCTTATCGAAGATCCTCAACAAAAATGAATAAGTCTCAAAGTCAATTGTTGGGAAATATAGGTGAAAAAATAGAATCTGTTGCAAGTAGATTGACACAAGATGAAAGGATTATTTTGGCTGAGTTATTAAAGGAGCCTCCTGCCATCCAAAATTTGCAACATTCGGATATGTAAAAAAAACTAATTCATTTTTAGTGCGCAAAAAATTCTTGCAAACAATTCACTGTCTTGACTTGGGCATTTTGAGAAATTGTACCAAGTTTTTGAATTAATCTGGATTTATCAACTGCTCGCAATTGGTCTAATAGAATCAAACCTTTTTTGCCTTGAAAAGTACATTGGATTCGAGTTGGAGAGTTGAATCCAATCGAACTAACCAAATATCAAATCTATGAATATTCTGTTTTACCATTCCCAATCCTCATTATCGGTAAGCTCAGCATCTAACCATTCCTGATCAACCGGATCAACTCCTTTTGTTTTTAAAATTTTATCAAATTCCTTTTTCCACCCTTGTCTTGGTTTTTGCAAAAAGCCGGTTACCTTATTCGTGTATCACCAGATAACTTCTATCTCGTATTTTTTTAGCTGTGGATCAGCACTGAGTAGAGCCATTTGTTCGGTTTTTGCCTGGGCAACAATCATTCTGTCAAAGGGGTCACGATGATAAAAAGGCAGTTCGGTTAGACTATTACAATGCTTTTGAGTGATGGGCAGAAATTTGATGAAATTGCCTCGCATTTCCCGATCAATAATTACAGACCACCGATCAGCCAACACAAGTTTGCCTATACTGATTTTTATTGCGATCTCCCAATACCCCGCTATACTGAAGTAGAGATTATTTGTCGGATCAAGAAAGACAGAGCCGGCTTGCCTGCTTAATCGTGAATCCCCACTGATTGACCACAAGATAACCTGGGTGTCGAGTAGAATATCCATTAGATATAATCCTTGAAATCATCAAGCTGTTTGTTGAAATCATCATCCATCCGGACGATCAACCCCTTGGCACTTCCAATTTTGCGTTGCAGTTTGACTTCGGGAAGAACGGTAAGTCGAATCAACGGTTTTTTGTTCTTAGCGATAATCACCTCTTCCCCGGCCAGTGCTTCCTGGATCAACCTGGACAGGTTGGTTTTCGCTTCATGGATAGTCACCTGATGCATTACACCCCCTTTGAAAAATAATTTCGTTGAAACTATGACTAATTTACTTAGCTAAGGGATGTTTGTCAAGAAATTTGGAGTATCTGGTCAAAAAAAGTGGGGTCAAATCTTTTACTCTGCCATTTCTCCAAGATTTTTCCAGCTCAACACCTTTGCTGCTGATCTTCTATAATTTTTTAATCCACCATATATTAAAATTAAGTTTTCTTTTGAAAGCGCGCTCAGGTTTCCATAATACTTTAATCCTTTAAAAAAATCGGAATTGATTGTTTCTCCGGATTTTATTTCAATCGCTTTGATATTTTCCCCTTCTTCAAGCAGCAAATCAATCTCATGCCCGGTGCTATCTCTCCAAAAAAAAGCATTAGGAACTAAACCGGCATGATACCGCATTTTGATATACTCCGTAACGATATATGATTCGAAAATGTTGCCGCGAAGATAATGAGAATTCAGTTGAACAGGGTTCTGAATGTTGAGCAGAGAACATAATAAGCCTGTGTCAAAAAAGTAAAGCTTGGTCTGTTTTACTAAGCGCTTGCTAAAGTTTTTATAATGAGGTTCTAGAAGATAAACAATAAAGCTTGCTTCAAGAATTGATATCCACGAAGAAACCGTCTTATAATTTATACCAAGCTCGTTTCCAATACTCGAAAAATTGATCAATTGCCCTGTCCTTCCAGCACATAATTTGATAAATCTTTGAAAAGTACTGAGATTGCCAATATTTTTTATACTTCTGACATCACGCTCAATGTAAGTCTGGATATAGGAAGGATAGTAATCCTGCGGTTCTATATCCCTGTCATAGAGGACAGGGTAGGACCCGGTAAAAAGAGTTTTATCCAGGCTTTCTTGAGTACGCCCTGCTTGTTCAAGTTCGGAGAGTCCAAATGGCATTAAATGGAACACGGCAACTCTACCTGCAAGAGATTGAGTTATTTTTTCCAATAAAAGAAAATTCTGGGAACCCGTCAAAATGAATTTTCCCATCTGTTTAGACTCATCAACAATACCTTGAAGATAAGAAAAGAGTTCGGGAAGCTTTTGGGCCTCATCAATAATTACGCCTGTTGATGAGTATGCCTTTAAAAAACGTAACGGATCTTCCTGAACCGCATATAGATCATTTAGGTTTTCCAGATTGATATATTCATAGTTGGGAAATAGCCAACGTACAAGTGTTGTCTTCCCGGATTGTCTGGGGCCGGTTAAGGTAATTATCGGGAAACCCTTTGTTATTGATATTATTTTTTTACTTAAGGTTCTGTTTATCACTTTATATCAGTCTCTTTTCAAGCTTTAAATAATATCGTAAACATATCTTTACAATTTAGGAATGTCAATTCTAAATTGTAAAGATATGGCTTTTTGTCTGGCCTGCTGTGTTCACATAGTTATTTGTATTTCTGGAGGTGCGGTTATCTGATGAATGAAATAGTCTCAAGCCCTGGCACTTTTTCAAATTCTTTAGTATTTTCAGTTAACACAGCACAATTATGAATTATTGCTGTCGCTGCGATAATCAAATCATGGGCTCCAATCATTTTTCCCTGCTTAGCGAGAGTTGCAAATAAACCGGCATGTACTCTGGCTTCTTTAGTCTCAAAATTCAATACAGGTATTTTAGCCAATACTGATTCGACAAAAGCAGAACGGCGGGCTCTTTGTCTGTCGGTTTTGGCATAATGAACCCCAACTAATAACTCTGACGTTGTTATGGCACTTATATACACGTCTCCATATTTTTCCCATTTTGAAAAATCGATGGGATTGCCTGATCGTTCAGAATGGATAAATACATTTGTATCCAGCATTAATCCCATTGATTTTGTTCCATAGGAATTTGTTTTCTGATATTTGCCAAGTCTTTTGCAAAGGCGTTTGAATCTTCACCAAGTGAAGGAAGTTCATGAAAAAATTTATTCAAATCTTTAACTTTTAATGGTGATTGTGGAGAAACCGGAGATATCCGGGCGATAACCCTGTTTCCTCGCTCTAATTCGACAATGCTTCCTTGATAAAAAACTCGGTTCATCCAGCTTGTGTTACGCTTATACGTTCCATTTTAATCCCCCTTTCTTTGACAAATCATACAATATGATTATCATACTATTTGTTTGGTGCCTTGTAAAGGAGTTTTTGCAATGCGGGTCAACCCCTATTTTCTGGAGACTTTTGCCTTGTAATAATTATTTTAAGAAAACATCAGGTTTGCTATCACCATATCGCCGGGCATGAGTACAGGGGGGCATGTAGGAAAACACCTTCGCCCTTCATTTAAAACATACAATGTAACCCCTTGATTTTTATTATAATATTTTTCTGCCGTTGTGTTGACTTTAAGGCGTTGAATACAATGAAGGGTTTTTCATACGATTAGTTTGTTTTTGTATCTGGTTTTAAAAAATAGCCGGATCTGGTTTTTTCTTTATTATCACGTGGTTGTGATTGGCAGGTATCAATTAAGATACTTTTACAGGATAAAAGTGTAGGAAAAACCCTGCGAAATAAAATGATTATACATCATCTCCTTGTTGCTTCAAATATGTTCTTATCAATATCTTACATGATTTCAAATTGTTATAAACCGAAATTCCAATATGGTATGATTATTGCCTGTTCTATGTAAAGTTCAATTGAAACAAAGGTTTGATTGAAAAGGAGGTTTGAGGTGAAAAAAATATTATTTATTTCCATTATATTCGGGTTGAGCATTTGTTTTTCTGCAATGGTTCATGCCCTGTCCGGTGATATATCCGGTGTATGGACAGCTGGAACCACTGTCACCATAGACGGCGATGTAGAGATACCTGCAGGAGAGACTCTGGTCATTGAACCGGGAGTGCAGGTCGAATTTACCGGAAGGTTCACTTTTAATGTTCTGGGCCGGCTTGAGGCTGTGGGGACTGTTGAGCAATTGATTGTTTTTTCCCGGGCATTTGAGACTGAGGCATCAAAATGGAGAGGGCTTCGGTTTGACAATGCGGATGATACATCTGTTCTGGAATACTGCAAAATAGAGTATGTCCATAAAGACGGCGATTATCCCGGTGTCCGCGGCGGAGCCATCTGGATAAGTGATTGTTCTCCATCTATCCGTTACAATATCCTTACCAATAATTATTCCAGGAATGGCAATTATAATGGTACCGGCGGCGGTGTCTGCCTGGACAAAAACAGTAATTCAATCATTGAGTACAACACAATTGCTTTTAACAAGGCAGATTCCGGGGGTGGTATCTGTATTGGATCTGATTGCAATGCAGTGATTCGCAACAACCGGATTTCAAATAATGAATCTTTTTATTCAGGTGGAGGTATTTATCTGTCAGCCTGGGGACATGCAACCATATATAATAATATGATTAAAGATAATACAGTGTATGGCTGGGCAGGCGGGGGCGGCATAACCCTGTGGAACGGAAACTGCGGGGTTGATGCCTGTACACATGTATTTAACAATATTATTGTTAATAATGCAGCATCAACCTATGGCGGTGGGATTTACAGCCGGTATAATGATTCAAAAATCTATAATAATACCATTGTAAATAATTTTGCAGCGAGCGGGGGTGGTTTACATGTCCTT
>NZ_JAIOSW010000231.1 GCF_021107415.1 Desulfobacula sp. | reverse complement strand
CTGTGGGATTTAATTTCATGGAATTTGAAACCGCCATACGAAAAAAGCTTCCCATTGTTGTTGTTATCTCCAATGACCTTGGCTGGGGGATGATCCGTCACAGCCAGGAGCTTCGCATTGGACATGCCATTGACGAAGGAACCTTTATCGGGAAGGTGGATTATCATAAAATGGTGGAGGCAATTGGCGGCAAGGGGTTTTTTGTTGAAGATCCCAAAGATATCAAACCGGCTTTGGAAGCAGCATTTGCCTCCAAAAAGGTCTGCTGCATTAATGTGATGACAGATCCGACCACAGTCAGTCCGGCAAGCACAATGCTGGCACAAGTCGGTGCCTATAAAGCATAAAATTTTTAAAAAAGGGGGACGATGATGGACCCTGTAACAATTGATCAGGTTCGACTCAATTTTAATCCCACGGGTATTGCAATCATTAATGCTGCAATCGGGTTGATGATGCTGGGTGTTGCCCTTGAACTTAAAATAGATGATTTTAAACGAATTATCACAAGCCCTAAAGCACCTGCGATAGGGCTTGCGGCACAATTTATTCTGCTGCCGGCCTTCACATTTTTACTCGTTTGGATTATCAGGCCCCATCCTTCCATTGCTCTGGGAATGATGCTGGTGGCAGCTTGCCCGGGCGGGAACCTTTCCAACATCATTACCTATCTTTCCAATGGTAATTGCGCCGTATCCATCAGCATGACAGCGGTCTCAACTGTAGCAGCCATCGTCATGACTCCGTTTAATATTTCTTTCTGGGGCAGTATGAACCTTGCAACTGCCAATATTTTAAAACAGGTCAGTCTGAATCCCATGGATGTGTTTGTTACGGTTTTTTTGATTCTCGGTATTCCCCTTATGGTAGGTATGGCCATTGGTCACTATCTGCCAAATCTGGCCCAAAAGGTAAAAAAGCCGTTTAAAATATTTTCCCTGATTTTTTTTATTATTATTGTCTGCGGTGCTTTGGCAGCAAACTGGCAGTATTTTTTAAAGTATGTAGGAATTGTCATGCTGGCGGTTCTGGTACACAACGCCCTTGCCTTAAACATTGGTTATTGGTCAGGCAGGTTATTCAAACTTGCGGAAAGAGACTGCCGGGCGGTGTGCATTGAAGTGGGGATTCAGAATTCAGCACTGGGGCTCGTGCTGGTGTTCGGCTTTTTTGACGGGCTTGGCGGCATGGCGATTCTTGTGGCCTGGTGGGGGATCTGGCATATTATTGCAGGGCTTATCACATCGGTCATCTTTAACCGGAGAAAGCTGCCGGAAAATGAATTGAACCCGGTATCCTGAATAATGAGCCGTTATTATTTTAACAACAAAGTAGCCCTTGTCACCGGCGGTGCATCCGGTATCGGCCTTGCCAGCTGTTGGGAACTGGCAAAGCAGGGTGTCAGGATTGCCATGCTTGATATGGATGAAAAAGCGCTTAAAGTGCAGCAACAGGATTTTTTAGATCATGGATATAAGATTCTTGCCATGGAGTGTGATGTCACAAGAGAAGAAGCCTGCCAATCTGCAATCAATCACGTGTTAAAGGAATTCGGGCAGATTGATATTTTATTCAATAATGCCGGTATTACCCAGAGAGGGTTGTTTGAAAAGACAGACACCTTTGTTTTCAGAAAAGTGATGGATGTTAATTTTACGGGTCCTTGTATTGTACCAAAGCGGCACTTCCAGGCCTTATCCAGACAAAAGGGATGATTATTGTAAATGAATCCATTGCCGGTGTAGCGCCTTTGCTGGGAAGAACCGGGTACAGCGCCAGTAAGCATGCCTTGCACGGACTGTTTACATCCCTGAGATGTGAATTGCGCCACAAGGGGGTTCACGTGATGATCGTTTGCCCGGGTTTTATCAGGACCCATCTCCAGACAAGGGCTCTTGGCAGCGACGGTAAGATTGCCACTCATGATCAGACGATAATTGGAAAAGAAGATACCCCTGAAAATGTAGCCAGACAGATAGTAAAGGCAATAGCAAAGAAAAAAAACATGGTTGTTCTCACATTCATGGGGAAATTCGGATATTATATATCCCGATTATCCCCATTGCTGTATGAACATCTAATGACCCGTCAATTTAGAAAAGAATTATAAATTAAAAAAGAATTATATAATATTTGGAAAGAGGAGAGATAATATGGAAAAACTAAAAATGACTCCCAGTGAAGCCCTTGTTGAGACCTTGGTGGCAGAAGGGATTGAAAATGTATTTGGAATTGTCGGGTCAGCTTACATGGATGCTCTGGATCTTTTTCCTGCAGCCAATATCCGTTTTGTTCCGGTTGCTCATGAGCAGGCCGCCTGCCATGCTGCTGATGGTTTTGCCAGGGTAACAGGCAAGCCCCAGGTCTGTATTGCCCAGAACGGCCCGGGCGCTGCAAACTTTGTTTCAGCCATGACAGCGGCTTTTTGGGCACACTCCCCTGTTGTTGCCATAACACCTGAAACAGGTTCCCTTGGACTTGGCACTGGTGGCTTCCAGGAGCTTGATCAGATGGCTATGTTTGAAAAATCAACGGTATATCAGGTAAGGGTGCCCAATGGTTCACGCATGGCAGAGCTTGCCCGCAGATGTTTTTATATGGCCAAGAACCTTAACGGCCCGACCCAGTTGAATATTCCCCGGGACCATTTCTATGGTATGTGTGAGGATGAGATTTATACAACCCCTGTTGTGTCAAGGGGACCTGGTGGCGTAGCGGACATTGAAAATGCCGCAAAATTAATTAAAGAAGCAAGATATCCTGTCATTGTTTCCGGCGGCGGTGTTTCCCAGGCAGATGCCATTGAAGAAGTTAAAGCCCTTGCCCAATACCTGACAGCTCCGGTGGTCAACACCTATCTGCACAATGATACTTTTCCTGCAAGCCATGAACTGGCCTGCGGACCCATTGGCTACTGCGGGTCCAAGGCAGGAATGCGGATATTGAAAAAAGCCGATTTGATCATTGCGCTGGGTACCCGTTTGGGGCCTTTTGGCACCCTTGCCCAATATGATATTGATTATTGGCCCGAAAACGCCAAACTCATCCAGTGTGATACCGATATTAATGTTCTGGGCCTTGCAAAAAAAGCAGATGTTTACAGTGTGGGAAACGTTAAAGAGTTTGCAGCATACCTGCTCAAAGAAGTTCAGACTGCCGTGCCGGGTCTTACAAAAAATGAAGCTGTTTTGAATGATGTTAAAGCTGAAATTAAAAAATGGGATGATGAAATGAAGGACTGGAATTCATCAAACCGGTCAGCACCAATGCATCCCCGCCGTTTTCATGCAGAATGGACAAAGGTGCTGCCAAAAGACACCATCGTAGCAACTGATATTGGCAATAATTCTTCCATGATAAACGGCTATCTTAAGTTTGAAGGTATCCGTCAACATATTTCTGCCCTTTCATGGGGGAACTGCGGCTTTGCCTATGGGGCTGCCATGGGTTGTAAGGTGGCCAAACCCGATGTGCCTGTCATTGCTTTCCAGGGTGATGGTGCCTATGGCATCAGCGGTGTTCAGGAAGTGATGACGGCTGTTCGCGAGAATATCCCTGTTATTGCCATCGTCGCCACCAACTATGAGTGGGGAGCAGAAAAAAAGAACCAGATTGATTTCTATGGAAACCGTTTTGTGGGTGCAAACCTTCCTGATAATCCTGATTATGCAAAGCTTGCCGAAGATATGGGTGCAAAGGGAATCAAAATTGATCATCCCGATCAGGTCGGTGATGCGGTCAGACAAGCCATTGCTTCGGGTAAACCCTGTGTCATCAATGCTATTGTGCAGGGAGGGGAAGAAGTCCTGGCAGAGCCTTTTAGAAGAGATGCACTCAATATGCCGGTTCGATACCTTGAAAAATATAAACATTTGAATGCATAAAAGACCGGAGCTTGGGAGAAATTTTAGCCCCGGACTCTTTGACGGAGAAACAGGGTTCAGAAACAGGCATGATCCTTTTTTGTACTGTTTAATTGCCAATTAATTTGATATATTATTTTTTTGTGAATGTTAAATTAATATAAGGATACAGCAAAAGCCATGAAGGTTGGAATTATTGGCCTGCCCCAGACAGGCAAAAAAACATTGTTTCAGATTTTATCAGGAATTGAGATTAAAGAGCCGTCCAAGGCATTTAAACCTGTGCCGGGCAGTGCTGATATTCTTGACTCAAGATTTAACCAACTTGTGGAAATGTATGAACCTAAAAAAAATGTAAGAGCAAGGATTGATCTTGTCCTGCTTCCAAAAATGGAAGCTGAAACCATCTCCAAAGGTGATATTTTCAAGGATATTGCAGACATGGATGCCATCTGCCATGTGGTCCGTGCCTTTGAAGATGATGCCATTTACCATGCCGAGGGATCTGTGGATGCCATAAGGGATTTTGAGATGGTCAATTCCGAGTTAATCATGCATGACCAGATGTTTGTTGAAAAACGAATTGAACGTCTTGAGGCCATGGTGAAAAAGATAAAGGATGAAGATCAGAAAAAAGAACTTGTATTAATGAACAAGCTAAAAGATTTCCTTGAAGCGGAAAAACCGTTAAGGTTGATTGAATTGACGGATGATGAAGAAAAAATGATCAGGAGTTATCCTTTTATTACAAGGAAAAAACTGGTCATTGCCGTTAACGTATCTGAAGATGATCTTGAAAATGAAGCGCTTTTGTCCACATTTAAACAAAGTTGTGAAACCCAGGAGATAGAAGTCATGCTGGTATCTGCAAAGGTTGAGGCGGAAATTGCCCTGCTGGATACCCAGGAAGAAAAAGATGAATTTTTAGAAGATCTTGGCATAACGCAAACAGCCCTTGAGAG
>NZ_JAIOSW010000301.1 GCF_021107415.1 Desulfobacula sp. | reverse complement strand
GTCCGATAATATATATTATGTAAACTTTTTATTCTATTGACTCAAATACGCATTATTTCAATACTTAACCAAATTATAATCTTGAAATTTCCCCCTTCCGTGTTATATTGCAGTCTTAATAACAATTTATTTGGAGGAATAAAATGGATTCATACTCTTCGGTTTCACAAACTGCCGTCCTGGTAAAAACAAATTCATTTATCAGAAGCGTATATAATTGGATGGCCATTGCACTTGCTCTTACTGGCTTTACTGCATACTATGTGTCTCACAACGCAGCCATGGTTCAACTCATATATGGAACCCCCGGTTTAATTATGATACTGATCTTTGCAGAGCTGGGATTTGTCTTTTTTCTAAGTGCAAGAATTCAAAAAATTAAAGCGACAACAGCAACTGCCCTGTTTACAATCTATTCGATTTTGAATGGAATAACCCTGTCTTATATTTTTCTTCGTTATACTGCCACATCCATTGTCTCTACATTTATGATTTGTGCTGTGACCTTTCTTGCCTGCAGTGTGTATGGGATGGTTACCAAAAAAGATCTGACTTCCCTGGGTGGATTTATGTTCATGGGCCTTATCGGTATAATTGTTGCCTCTGTTGTTAATATCTTTATCCAGAGTTCAGCCATGCAAATGATTATTTCCTATGTTGGCGTTATGGTTTTTATCGGCCTCACAGCCTATGACACTCAAAAATTGAAAACCATGGCTGTTTCCCTTCCTGATAATGCATCAGGTGCAATGATTCGCAAAGGAGCATTAATGGGAGCGCTTGCGCTATATCTTGATTTTATCAATCTTTTTATCATGATGCTTCACATTTTTGGCGGCAGCAAAGATTAAAAAAATTTTAAATTGTGAGTTTTAAATTTTGAGTTTTGAGGGGAAAGGTAAACTTTATCCCTCAAAACTCTTTTTAATGCTTTGGCAAATATCCAGACAATATTTCTCAACAATACTCTGATCCGGTCCCTCTACCATTACTCGAAGTAAGGGCTGAGTGCCTGAATAACGGATTAAAACCCGCCCTTTATCTGCCAATTTTCTTTCAACAGCTTTGATTGTATCTGCAACCGTCTCAATTTTCATAAAATCAGGACGTGATGCATCCACTTCTACATTCATAAGTACCTGTGGATAAACTGTCATGACAGATGCAAGATCGGATAATGATTGGCCTGTTTCCACCATGACCTCAAGCAGTCTTAAAGCTGAAAGCATTCCATCTCCTGTTGAATGGTAATCCAGGAAGATTATATGACCGGAATCTTCACCACCAATGGCAGCACCTGATTCTTTCATTTCCTTAAGAACCTTACGATCACCAACATCAGACTTAATATGATGAATTCCAAGGCTGTCAAACGTCTTGGTTAAGCCGATATTGCTCATAATTGTACTTACAACTATGTTTTCTTTCAGATTTCCATGGTCTTTTGCAAACTTTGCGCACACAGCAAGAATCCTGTCTCCTGTAATCTCATTGCCGTTTTCATCAACAGCGATAAGCCTGTCGGCATCTCCGTCAAAGGCAATGCCAATGTCTGCTTTTTTCTGTATAACTAACCCCTGAAGTTCTTGTGTGTGCTGCGACCCGCAATTATGATTAATATTTTTTCCATCAGGAAAATCATATATAAATTGAGTGTTAAACAAGTTGCCGTTAAAGACCATGTGTCCGATTTTTGACGCGGCTCCGTTTGAGCAGTCTATGATTATTTTTAATTTTTTATCAAGTTTCTTAAAAGGAAACATGGTTAATAAAAAATCGGAATACTTTTCCAACCCATCTGAAATTACAGTTATTTTTCCCACACTTCCCTGTGGAACATTCTCAGAATTAAGGATATAATCCTCAATTTGAGCTTCCTCATCGTCTGAAAGCTTTTCTCCGCCCTGTTTAAAAATCTTGATTCCATTATCCTGATAGGGGTTATGGGAAGCAGATATAACAATTCCTGCACCTGCCGCTTTTACAGCTAAACACAAATATGCCACCCCTGGTGTGGGTATGACACCGGCCAGCAGGACATCTATACCGGTTGATGCAACGCCTGCTGCAAGGGCAGACTCCAGCATATCCCCTGAAATCCGGGTGTCTTTTCCGATAATCACGGCATTAAACCCGCTCTTTTTGGTGAAGAGTCCGACTGCCCGTCCTGTTTTTAAGGCAATTTCACAGGTTATGGGGTATTTGTTGGCAACTCCCCTGATCCCATCTGTTCCAAAAAGTGTTCCCATTTTTTGTCCTGCCAAATTAATTAAATCAGATTAATAATTTTTGAACCATTTCCTGTTCAATATTAAACAGCCATTGACCACCTTTTTCACGCTCTTTAAGTTCCAGGCTTTGAATGACCTGTATATATTTTTTTTCTGTCGGGTCTTCTGATTGGGCTATTTTTTTTTCAATAACCCGAATAAAGGTTTCTCCCTCTTTATCTAAACCCTTATTTTCATATTCCATTTTAAAAATTTTATCAGCCAGTTTAAATTTATCCATTGCCTTTTCATGAATTAAAATTAATTTTGATTTTTTATCCTTTGCTTTTGAGAGAAATATTTTTTTTGACAAATTTAATTTTTCACAAAAATTTTTTAACCGCTGAATTCTCTCTATAATGCATTGGTCTAAATTCTTCTGCATACCTTTGATCAAGCTTTGGGAAAAATCATCATAAATAAAAAGCGGACGTATATGTTTATACCAGGATTTTAATGAAACAAGACCTGCAATATAATAGATATTGTTATTAAAAATATGGCCCACATTTTTATAAACATGAAATTGTCTTGGAATGGATACATCCTTAAAAGAGCCGCCAAGTATGATGCGGTCATTTCTCAATTCATTTTTTCTAATAATGGAACCGGCTGCAGAAATACAGCCATATCCTATCCTGACAGGTCCTACAAGACCACCCTGCCCGCCTAAAAAAATTGGTTTAGACTTCAGCATGACCCCTTGAGGAACATCCCCCATCATGGAAGGTGTGGCCTTGTCCTGGTTTGGTGTATAATTAAAATGGATAAAAGAAGACCCGATTTCAGAATGGTCTTTACGACTTGTTCCTCCTGCCATAAAACAATCACAAAAATTAATCAAACTGCCCAGGGTTACAAAAGGAAATAAAATTGTCTGTTTGAGACCCACAGTATGAGCTGCATTTGCCTGTTCTTCAAATATGGTTCCTTCTCTTACATGTGCCCCGGACCCAAATGAATTGTCACCGGCAAAGACAGCACCTTTAAAAAAACCACCCTTTAATTTACAATTTTCACCCACCAGTGTATTCTCAAGTGTAACCGGTGCTTCATATCCGATTTGAGAATTTTTCATTATCAGGGATCTTTCACCCATGATCTTGCAACCACCATAAATGATAACATCTTCATTTGAGATTTTGTCAGGATTGACATCTTCCGAAATATAGACTGATTCGGGATTGGGAATTTTTACCCCTTTTTTTATGAGCGCCTTAACAATATTGTTTTCCATAAAACTATAAATAATTGTCTCATGGGTGAATTGTCAAGGTATTTTCTGTTGGAGGCTCTCTGATTTCGGTTGTGGGTGTTTTAAAATTTCAAACCTTGGCTGGGCTAAGAACCTTACATACATCAATCAACGATTCTTTGCTTGACTCTTCATTTTCTCTCTACGCCCCAGCAATTCAAAAAAACCATTCATTATGCTAACTGATGTAAATAAACGCAATTTATTCCAATAAAGTTGAATGAGCAGGCAAAAATAATATTCTGCTTAAGTATGTACTTGACGTAACAAAAATATAATTGATCTTTGAATGGTCAAAGGCGATTATCTACTTGATATTTCTACAAAAAATAGGAAT
>NZ_JAIOSW010000490.1 GCF_021107415.1 Desulfobacula sp. | reverse complement strand
CGAATATAATGAACTGGTCCATATACTGGCAGATAAAAAAAGTGAGGATACCTGTTTTTTTGCCTTTGCCAATACAGTTGCAACAATCAACTTCAAAAAAGACAATGAAGGACATGGCTGGCTGGGATTGCGGTTTCAGCTAACCCCTAATACCGATCCCAATGAAATTATCCTACATGTGAGGCTGCTCGAAAATGATGCAATACTCCAGCAAAGTACTCTTGGAAAATTAGGAATTAACCTGATTTTTGCCTGTTATCATTTGCACGAATACCCTAATTCTTTTCTGCAATCGCTGTTGGATAACCTTTCATCGGATTGCCTGGAAATTAACATGATGCGAATGAAAGGCCCGGATCTGGATTGGGTAGATAACAGGCTTCTGGCTGTACAATTGGTAAAAAATGGTATGACTACCGCCATTATGTTCGACAGGCTGGGCAATGTGCAGGAACCTGCGGATATGCTCTACAAAAAAAATGTACTGGCTTTCAGGGGTAGTTTTCGACCTATTACTTACGTTGGATTTGATATGCTGAAAACCAGTTATAGTATATTTAAAAGAGATGAAGATTATGATAAGGGAAATACCATGTCGCTCTGTGAAATGACCATGAACAATTTGCTTGGAGAAGGTGAATTGGATGAACGGGATTTCCTGGCCCGGGTCGACTTATTAAACGGCATGGGACAGCATGTAATGGTTTCTTCCCTAAGCGAATATTATAAACTGGTCACTTATTTTTCGAGATTTAATATTATTAATCTCCGAATAGTAATGGGCATCCCCAATTTCCTGGATGTGCTCAATGAAAAATATTATGAGGACCTGAAAGGGGGTATCCTGGAAGCAATGGGAAAACTTTTTATAGAGAATATGAAACTCTACGTCTACCCTACTGTTTCATCTGTTTCCATCAATGATCCGACAAAGGGGGAATATTTATTGACTTCGGAAAATCTTCCATTAGCTGAAGATTTAAGGGATCTTTATAATTACCTGATCAAAAACCGGAAGATCATCGATATCAAAAATGTTAAAAAAGAACGACTGTATATAAATTCAAGAAAGGTGTTGAAAATGATTCAGCAAGGTAAAACTGGTTGGGAAGAAATGGTACCCAGGTACGTGGAAGACCAGATTAAATCCAAAAAATTATTTGGGTATCAAAAGGATGTATCCAATCAGAGTTTCGAGAAGAAATAAATACAAAAATGAATAAAAAAAACTATGGCTACTACTCCACTTGCAGAACTCCTCCGTCCAAAAACCTTGGATGACTTCATTGGACAACTACACATTGTTGGGAAAAATGCAATTCTCCGGCAAGCCATCGAATCCGGCAATATTCCATCCATGATCTTTTGGGGGCCTCCTGGGGTTGGAAAAACAACCCTGGCATTTATTATTTCTCAAAAGCTGAACCGGCCATTTTATACCTTGAGTGCGATCAGTTCAGGGGTAAAGGATGTGAGGAAAGTAATTTCAGATGCTAAATCAAGTATAGCCGGGACAATCCTGTTTATTGACGAAATTCACCGGTTTAATAAATCACAACAAGATTCATTGCTTGGAGCTGTTGAAAAAGGAATTATCACGCTTATAGGTGCAACTACAGAAAACCCATCTTTCGAGGTGATCTCTCCCCTTCTCTCCCGCTGCCAGGTATATATTTTAAAAGAGCTTGACAAAGAGCATTTATTGCAATTACTCGAAAGGGGTAAAAAAAGACTTGAATCAGATCATGAAACTAAAATCAAGATTAAAGAGGATGATGCATTATTAAGGGTTTCTGGAGGCGATGCAAGGAAACTTCTGAATGCCCTGGAACTTGTTATTCAGGCAGAACAGGGTGCCAAAAAGGAAATTGAGATCACCAATGATAAAGTGCAGCGTGTGATCCAAAAGAACCTGGCAATTTATGATAAGTCAGGTGAAATGCATTACGATATCATTTCAGCTTTTATTAAATCTTTGCGTGGTAGCGACCCTAATGCTTCTGTTTATTGGTTGGCACGCATGGTGGAGGCAGGTGAAGATCCAAAGTTCATTGCACGAAGGATGCTGATACTGGCATCTGAAGATATTGGCAATGCCAATCCCACAGCCCTTGTAATAGCACAAAGTTGTTTTGATGCTGTGAACGTTATCGGTTATCCCGAATGCCGGATCATACTCTCTCAAACTGCCATCTATCTTGCATCCTCCGCAAAAAGCAATGCTTCCTATATGGCTATTAAAGATGCCCAGAAGCTTGTCAGTAAAACCGGAGACTTATCAGTTCCACTTGCTGTCCGTAATGCACCCACCCGGTTAATGAAGGATATTGGGTATGGAAAGGGATATAAGTACGCACACGATTATGATCAAAATTTTGCTGATCTGGAATTCCTGCCAGAAAAAATAAAAGGCACAAAATTTTATGAACCCGGTGATAATGCACGAGAAAGAGAACTCAGGGCCAGGCTTAAATCGCTTTGGAAAAATAAATATAAATATTAGATGATGAAATTAAAACACCTCCTATATTCCCTTGTTTTGATTTTAATTGTAGCAACATGCAAAGACCACAAAAATAAAATTGAAGGCATCCCTTTATCAGACTCCTACAATAATTGTTCGGATGAATATTTTGATTTTGGCGATATGATCACAATTGGTGACCCGGGAGATAAATTTATGATCCGTTTGCCATATGATTGGGATATACAGGAAACTTATTCCGATACGCTGTATGGTATTATTGCCTCCAATAACTTAGAAGCCCGAAACAATCCTGAGAAGTTTCAGCTTATATCTGTCACAGGATACCAAACTGAAGATTCATTGATAACTTATTTTAAGAATGAATTAAGAACATTAAAGAAAGATAAGAATATGAAAGTTCTGGATGCCGGTCAAATTGGATTTGAAGAAGAAAAAACATATTGGGTCAGATTTGAGAGTTTGGAGTCAGAACATACCATTATGAATATAGTCAAGTATATCAAGCCGGAAAAGAGAAATGAAATTTATTTGATACAATCCGCTGTTTACAAAACAGATGATTTTATGGAAAGGTTGTGCTTTTTGAAAAGGCTGGTTGATTCATTTGAACTGGTTATTGAAAATTGATCTGTTAATTATATAACTTTGCAATTAAGTAATATTAACCTGAAAATATATGTTTGATATTCCAAAATTGAAATATACCGATTCCGGAAACTTTTTTCTAATTGCCGGGCCTTGTGTAATTGAAGATGAAAAAATGCCTTTTGAAATTGCTTCCCTGATCAACTCAATCTGTGATAAACTGTCCATCCCTTTTATTTTCAAAGCCTCCTATAAAAAAGCTAATCGATCAAGGTTGGATTCATTTACCGGTATTGGTGACGAAAAGGCATTAAAAATTATTCATAAAATAGGGAATCAACTTAACATACCGGTTCTAACCGACATTCATTCCGCTGATGAAGCAACCAATGCTACCCCATATGTTGATATTTTACAAATCCCGGCATTTCTTTGCCGACAGACTGATTTATTGGTGGCCGCAGCTAAAACCGGTAAAGTCGTAAATATCAAAAAGGGCCAATTTCTCTCCCCTGAATCAATGAAATTTGCCATAGATAAAGTATTGGAAACTGGCAATGAAAAAATAATGCTTACAGAACGGGGAACTACTTTTGGTTACCAGGATCTCGTGGTTGATTATCGCGGAATACCGAAAATGCAAAAATTAGGAGTACCGGTTGTTTTGGATTGCACCCATTCCTTACAACAACCTAATCAATCGGAAGGAATTACAGGAGGTCACCCTGAAATGATTGAAACCATAGCAAAAGCAGGTGTTGCTGTTGGTGTGGATGGAATTTTTATAGAAACACATCCCGACCCTTCAAAAGCTAAATCTGATGGCGCTAACATGTTGCATCTTGATTTGCTTGAGGACTTGTTGATAAAACTCACCAACATCAGGAAATCAATAAAATAAAAACCATATATTTTTAACTCAAAATCAAAAAAAACAATTATCATGACTGAATCAACGGAAGATAAAACAGTAGCAATTGTAAGCTATATTACGATCATCGGATGGATCGTAGCCATTGTGCTTCACAGCAACAATAAAACAGAACTCGGGGCTTTTCATTTAAGACAATCCCTTGGCCTTTTTCTAACAGGGATCATTTTTTGGTGGATACCCATCATAGGTTGGATATTAAATATTGTTGTTTTTATTTTCTTGATTTTAGGATTGATCTATGCCATACAGGGAGACAAGAAGGCTGTTCCTCTTGTAGGTGATTTTTATCAGAACATATTTAAAGGCCTGGCTTAACCTTTATCTTTGCGACACCACTATTCAATAAGAATATTTTTTATACCTCCTGTTTCAGGGTGAAACTGCA
>NZ_JAIOSW010000289.1 GCF_021107415.1 Desulfobacula sp. | reverse complement strand
GCAGAAGAATACTGTATTGCAATGATTATGTGGCGCGGTGAAACCATTGCGGAAAAAGGCTTTATTGATGAACTGGATAAAAGTACCTATGATATAGCATTAACTAAATACAATGCGGATCAAAACAACCAACGACTTCAGAAGATCATAACACAGATTCAAAACAACCCGGTGGATAACATCTATGTTTTCGGCACGACAGCCACCCAGGCTGTTTTATTGAGGGTTAAGGATACGCCTGTTGTTTTTAATATTGTCAGTCGCCCGGTGGGATCAGGAATCATTGCTTCCTGGGAAAGCTCTAAAAACAATGCCACTGGTGCCAGCAACAAGGTATCAGCAATACATCAGCTAAAGACCTTAAAAAAAGTCATCAATTACAAAAAACTGGGGATTATTTATAATCCTAAAGAACAGAACTCCATCATTCAAAGAAACAATGTAAAACGGTTGGAAAATACACTTCACTTTTCCCTCAAAGAATACAGGATCTCCCGGGAACAGGATATTTTAAAAATTCTGCCCCAAATGAGAGACAAGATTGACGCTGTTTTCCTCCCGGCAGATTCCATGATCAAATTTTTGGGGAAAAAAATCATGGGAATCGTAAATGAATATAATGTTCCATCCCTGTCATCAGTCGGGAGCATGGTTCTTGAGGACGGCGTCCTGCTGGGCTTTGTCCCAAAATATTATGAACTGGGCAGAGTTGCAGCCAGAAAAGCCATACTGATTTTAAACGGGAGGAACCCTTCGGATATCCCCTCTTCTGTCCTTGATCATTATCATATTTCAGTAAATATGAAGACCGCCAGAAAGATCAATATCCAGATTCCCATGTCCCTTCTCGTCATGGCCAACCAGATTGTCAGATAATGTGCGATTTTCGCCCGCAAGCACGATCTAAAACCGCACACTTTCCTTTTATACCATGTTCGATTCCCTCCCGACTCTGTTTAACCTATTGAAATAATAATATAAATAAAATAGATGCCCTTTGGCACCATGATTGCAATTGTTATAGAGCGTAACACAGAGTTACTAAAATCCATCAATTTTTATTAAAGGGAGAGTCTTATGAATCAATGTAAAATTCAATTTTCATGGTTATTACTTATTTTTGCAGCAGGGATACTTGCCATAACCGGATGTATGACCGCAAGCCCCAAGCCGGGCGAAATTTTTTCCTGTGCCAAAGATTCCGATGTAAATAAGGTAATTTCACCGGAAGCCTCTTTGGAAAATTTTTCATGTATTATTAAAAAATGGGAGGGTGCCGATACGCTTCATTTTAATATAGCCGTCAAAAATATCAGCAATGAAGACCAGCGGTTCAAAGTCAATATTTTTCTTGCAAATGGCAAGGCTGTGGGGGGACTTCTTCCCAGGAAAACTAAAAAAGGTCTGATAAAACCAGGTGATACCGCTGAATTCACCTATCCGGTCAAGGATATGAATTACGTTCCTGGAAAAATTGATCTTTTCATTAAAACAATGAGCAAATAATTTAAATTTAAATAAGGAGATTAGCCCGATGAAACGAACACATATCATCCTGTCCATTCTATTTTTTGCCCTGGTTTTTACAGGGACCGCAGTTGCAAAAACTACCTTTATCAGTATTGGAACCGGTGGAACCGGTGGAATTTACTATCCCTACGGCGGCGGCGTGGCTGAAATATGGTCTAAAAACGTTAAAGGCGTAAAAGCGGTTGCAGAAGTCACCGGTGCCAGTGTTGAAAATGTTAAACTTGCCCACAAGGGTGAAACCGTTATAGGAGAAGTAATGGGCGATGTTGCCGTTGCCGGTTACAATGGTCTGTCAAAATTTAAAGGTAAAAAGCATAATATTCTTTCCATGGCCATCATGTATCCCAATCTGCTCCAGGTGGTTACCCTTAAGAAAAGCGGCATTACCAATATTGAACAGGTAAAGGGAAAAAATATCAGCACCGGAAGCCCGGGCAGCGGCACAAACTTCATGGCAGAAGCTGTATTAAAGGCTCTTGATATCCCCAAGGCATCATTCAAAGACAGCCGCCTGTCATTTACCGAGAGTGCAAATGCCTTAAGGGACAGTACTATCAAGGTCGGAGTCTGGTCTGTGGGACCGGGTACAAGCTCTATCCTTGATTTGTCCACCACCCATGAGATTAATATTTTGCCTTTTACACCTGAACAGACCCAAAAAATAATTGCTTCTAAAACCACCTATGCCGGTGTGGAACTTGCCGGAGGAATATACCGAGGTGTTGACAAAGCTGTCCCGACCATTGGTGTCTGGAATGTGATGATCTGCCAGAAATCCCTTGACACGGATCTTGTATACAAGCTTGTAAAAGCATTATTTGAAAACAACGCTTATTTACAGAAAATTCATCCTTCCGCTGCATATACAACTCCTGAAAACACGGTAAAATATTCCTTAATTCCTCTTCATCCCGGAACCATCAAATACTTAAAAGAAAAAGGTATTGCCGTACCTGAACGGTTGATTCCTTAGGGAGGCTAAAATGACCCGGTCCGGTTCAATTATTATAGTTTGTGTGCTGGGCCTGGTTTTATCGCTGATCCTGACCGCCTGGTTAACCCCTGGCGGTCTGGTGCTTCAGGTCACCTTGGTAAAAGAAAAAAAGTTGTTGCTTGCTCTGCCCCTCAAGCTAAAAGAGAGGTTTACCATTCATTATTATCACTCGGTTGAGAATTCGCCCATCTGGGAAGAACACAGTATGGATGAAACAGGCAAAATTTATATTGAAGAAGAACGGTATGAAAAATTTGGTGCCGGTATGGGAAAAATGCCCGGAGTAGGTCGAATGGTGAAACGGGGCATTTATGAAGTGATTGAAGATATGCACATGCCTGTCGGGAATTTCATATTAAGGGTGGGAAGCTCTGGAGTGGATCATACCATTATCTGGAGGAATCAGCAATATAATCTTTCAGATACGATCCCACACAAGGCTGTAAAATTTTCCGGAAAAAACAGAAGCATGCTTTATCAAGCATGGCGAGTCCTTAAAGGCAGTCCCTAATTATACAAATAAAAGTTATGTAAATAACTATGCGGAGGAACACAATGGATGAAAATATTGAAACGATTCAAGGCAAGGATTGTGTAGAAAGTTCTGGTTTGGCAGATGCCAATCAAACCCTGATGAAAGTAACCGCATG
>NZ_JAIOSW010000126.1 GCF_021107415.1 Desulfobacula sp. | reverse complement strand
TTGAATTTTTCTTTGCCTATAAAGGGTTTGGCGCATTGCTTTTAGAAGCTTCCCTGAATAATGATATTGCACTCTTAGAAGCCTGTGCAATGGTGGCGGTGGTTGTGGCGGTGAGTTCTCAAACCTTGGCGGATATCGGCTATACCTTTCTTAACCCCCGCATACGTTTCAGTTAAGGAGACTTATAAATGACAACCAAATCTATTACTGAAATGCCCTCTGTGGGCTATGGTGCAGCCCTTTGGCGTATCATAAAATCTTTTGGACTCCTGAGGGAAAGCTGGGTGGGGATGATTGGTGCTTTTCTGGTTCTGTTCTGGGTGCTCGTCGCTGTCTTTGCTCCTTTGATCGCACAATTTGATCCAAATGCAGCGATTCAGCCCTTTGCCAAACCGGGAACAATGGCGGCTTCGGGCGGAACATTCTGGCTGGGCACGGATCACATGGGCCGAGATATTTTGTCCCGTATTGTCTGGGGATCCCGCACCGTATTATTTTATGCACCCATTGCAACCGTGTGCGCCTACACTGTGGGAATTTTAATGGGACTCATGGCCGGATACCGCGGGGGCCTGGTGGATGACATCCTGTCCCGTATTTCAGATATTATTTTATCATTTCCCGTACTGGTGCTCTACATCATCGTTATTGCCACCATTGGTGCCTCGGGATTTAATATTGTTATTGCCATTACCTTTGCCTCTTCTCCGGGAATCATGCGTATAGTACGTGGTTTAGTACTGGACCTTCGCAATCGTGACTATGTGGCAGCCGCCCAGACCCGGGGTGAATCCGACTGGAGAATCATGTTGTTTGAGATTTTACCCAATGCCAGGGGTCCGCTTATTGTGGATGCCTGCCTGCGTCTCGGGTATGTCATTATTACCATTGGTGTTCTTGGTTTCTTAGGTCTTGGTTTGCCGCCACCGGATCCTGACTGGGGCGGGATGGTAAATGAAACACGGCAGATGGCAATGGTTTTCCCCCATATGACCCTTTTCCCCTGTATTGCAATATCTTCATTGATTCTGGGATTTAATCTATTGGCGGACGGGTTGCGTGAAATCTCATTACGTGATTAAAAGGTAAAGAATTATGAATGACAAGCAAGAACCTGTACTGGTTTGTAAAGATCTGTGTATTTCATATTACACAAGAGCCGGAGAAATACCTGCCGTAGTTGATTTTTCCCTGACAGTTAAACCCGGTGAGACCATCGGTATTGTCGGAGAGTCAGGCTGTGGCAAATCAACCGTTGCAATGGTGATTATGCAGTATATGGGTGCCAACGGCGGTATTAAAAGCGGGAGTATAAGGTTCAAAGGTCGTGATTTAACCATTCTAAGCGAAGATGAATTGCGCAGTATTAGAGGGTCAGAGATATCAATGATTTATCAGGAGCCCTTTGCTTCTTTAAATCCAAGCCTTAAAATCAGCACCCAGCTCATGGAAGTACCCCTGGCCCATGAAAATATCTCCAGAAAAGAAGCACGCGAGAGGTCTGTACAAATGCTGGCTGCTGCCAAGCTGCCCGACCCTGAACGAATTATGGAATCTTATCCCCATCAGTTATCCGGCGGACAGCAGCAGCGGGCCGTCATTGCCATGGGGCTTTTGTCCAACCCCTCTTTGTTATTATTGGATGAGCCCACCACTGCTCTGGATGTTACCGTGGAAGCCGGGATTGTTCAATTGATTGCTGATATCAGCAAAAAATTCGGCACCTCCCAGATATATATCTCCCATAACCTTGGATTGATTTTAGAAACCTGCGACCGGGTATTTGTGATGTATTCGGGTGAGGTTGTAGAGGAAGGCACCATAAATTCTCTTTTTACCTGGCCAAAACACCCCTATACCCACGGCCTTTTTTCGTGTATCCCCCTGCCCACTGCAGATAAGGATGCCGCTCCCTTAAAGCCGATCCGGGGACAGCTGCCCCTGCCTTTTGAACGGCCTTCCGGGTGTTATTTCGGCCCCCGCTGTGATCATTTTAAAAAAGGCCTGTGTGATCAAGATCATTTCAGGATGGAAAATGTGGAAGGCAGTGCACCGGATCATCGCGTCCGCTGTTTACGGTATAAAGAGATTGATCATACAAAAGAGGCTTCGGGTGAGACCGTCAAGGAATCACTTGAAATCGGTAAACGGGTTCTGAATGTGGATGGCATGAAAAAATACTATGAGGTAAAAGACACCTCTTTGATGGCCATAATTTCCGGTAAAAGTATTTCTCATGTCAAAGCAAATGAAGAACTGAACTTTACAGCCCATGAAAGTGAGACTGTTGCTATTGTTGGTGAATCCGGATGTGGTAAATCAACCTTTGCTAAAGTTCTCATGGGCCTGGAGACTGGAACCGATGGAGAGATACGCCATAAAGGAAAAGATATTTCAGATATTGCGGTTCGAGACCGTTCCACCAAACAGATCCGCTCTTTGCAGATGGTTTTTCAAAATCCCTTTGATACTTTAAATCCCAGCCATTCCATTGGTGGACAGATATCACGGGTTATCAGACAATTTGGTGTTGAGACCGATAAAAAGAAAATTTTTAATCGTGTAATGACCTTGCTGGACACCGTCAAACTGCCAAGAGATTTTTATTTCAGAAAACCCAGGCAGTTATCCGGCGGTCAGAAGCAGCGTATTGGTATTGCCAGGGCATTTGCCGGGAACCCGGGCATTGTAATTTGTGATGAGCCGGTGTCTGCTTTGGATGTATCAGTGGCAGCCGCTGTGACAGAGCTTTTAATGGATATCCAGCGCGAGCATAAAACCACCCTGCTTTTTATCAGTCATGATTTAAGTGTTGTCCGGTATCTGGCGGATCGTATTGTCGTCATGTATCTGGGGCATATCCTTGAGCGAGGAACGACAGAACAAATATTTGCTCCCCCTTATCATCCTTATACAGAGGCTCTATTGTCAGCCGTTCCCATTGCTGATCCGGAAATAATCAAACGTAGAATAGTTCTGGAAGGAGATCTGCCAAGTGCAATAAATCCCCCAAAAGGATGCCCGTTTTGCACCCGCTGCCATCGGAAAATTGGTGACATTTGTGATAATGAGCCTCCAACAGACCAGTTGGTGGAAGACCGGCATGTCATCAAGTGTCATATTCCCATCGAAGAATTGAGTAAAATTGAGCCGGTCATGAGAGTACCGGATGAGTCAGAACGGATTCATGCACGATAAAAAGACATCTGCCACATGTTTATTAAATTTGACATAGAATCATGATAAGTCATAAAACCACCTTGTTTTTTATGACTTAATATCTGATTTAACCCTTGTTTTTTATGAATGACCGTGATAATAAGATCATATGGATCGCAAAATTGACACCATTTTAAATCAATGGAAAGCCAGTCCTGTGAGACAGCCTCTCCTGGTGAGAGGAGCACGACAGGTTGGTAAAACCTATTCTATAACTGCTTTTGGAAAAGCCCGGTTCAAAAATCTTGTTTCAATTAATTTTGAAGAAAAACCTGAATTCGCAAATTGTTTTTCAGAGTATGACCCAAAACTAATCATTGACCGCCTCTCAATTATCACAAGAAATATCATACAGCCAGGCCATACTTTATTATTTCTCGATGAAATCCAGGAGTGTCCAAGGGCGATCACTTCCCTGCGGTATTTTTATGAAAAAATACCTGAACTTCATGTTATTGGTGCAGGATCACTTATTGAATTTGCTTTGCGCTCAAAAAATTTCAGGATGCCTGTGGGTCGCATCCAAAGCATATTCATGTTTCCTCTCTCATTTGATGAATTTCTAATGGCCACAGGTGAAGAAAAACTATACGAATATTTAAATACGATAAATCCAAAAACAGGAATCGACCAGGTTATCCAGGGTCGTCTTGAAAACCTGATACGAAACTATTTTTTGATCGGCGGCATGCCCGCGGCTGTCAATGCTTTTGCCGGTAATATATCAATGGAGGAAATACGGCGATTGCAATTGGGGCTTGTAAGAACCTATGCTGCTGACTTTTCAAAATATGCTTCCACTGCAAAGCATAAATATCTAAAGCAGGTGTATGAAAGTGCCCCCCGGATGGTTGGACAGCGTTACAGGTATTCCCGCGTAAATCCCAATATAGAATCAAAATTTCTGAAAGATGCCCTCCAATTACTTTGCGAGGCCAGATGCCTGACAAGGATATGCCACTCTTCCGGTGCCGGGCTGCCATTAGCCGCAGGTGTCAATGAAAAAAAGTTCAAGCTGGCATATCTTGATGTGGGCATGATGCAAAATGCCCTTGGGATACAGACTCCCATTGCCCTTGATATGCCGGTTATGCAGATTAATGCGGGCAGTGTGGCAGAACAATTTGTTGCCCAGGAGCTGCTTTCCTGCTCAGATCCATATGCTGAACCAGAACTTTTTTTCTGGGCAAGGGAAGCACGGGGAAGCAGTGCTGAGGTTGATTATCTCATTGGCATTGAAGGAATGGTCTTTCCTGTTGAAGTTAAATCCGGAGCCACAGGTTCTTTGAAAAGCATGAAACTTTTTCTTAAAAAATATCCTGACATTCCTTTTGGCATAAGATATTCCATGCATGATCTGTCATTTCATGAGAATATTCTATCCATCCCGTTATATATGATCAGCAAAACAAAGCATCATATTAAGAAATCACTCTCTTTATCCAATAACTGAAAAACTTGAATCTTTGTTAATTTCGCGGTTCCGGCTGAAAAAACCAATATTCAATGTATGATTAATATATTTCATCCTGTATTGCAGCGGATCTGTGTCATGGTCGTTTCCGTTTTCACAGTATAAGCAATGCTGTTGCCGATAATGCCGGCACCAATGATAATGGCATCATAGTTTTTACTTATCATTTATTTTTTCCTCTATCCTTTTTCTAATTTGGCAAGAATTTCCCTTTCTCCTTCTTTTTTCAACCGATCCAGCTCTGATATGATCTTATCGCTCAAAGGTTCCGGTTTGTGAGTTTCGGTAATCATCCTGACTTCTTCTTTTACCCGGTCTTCCATTGAGGGTTTGCCTGCATCATTCCAGGCATCAATGGTCTGGCGGTTTAAAAGCTTGGCATTCCAGAGTTCTTCTTTGAAATGATTCATTGTATGCTGCTGCACCAGGAAGTGGCCGCCAGGCCCCACATCTTCTATGATCTGCCTGGCAATGGTTTCTCGTGTTACAGTAATACCTTCTACAAACCGCTTTGTCATACCGACCACTTCGTTGCCCATTACCAGTTGTTCAAGGGAACAGGCCATGCCCGAAGCCATATACCCGACATCATGAATCAGGTTTAGACCGGAAAGCCCCTGGCTTAATATTGAAAAAGCGCTTTCAATACCTGCCTGGGCATCCAGCATTTTTGAATCCGTTGCCCCGGCAAGTCCCCAGGTCGGCAGGTTAAAGGAGCGTGCCACCTCTGCCTGGGCAGCAAGGGCCAGGTTGGTTTCCGGTGCACCCACTGCCATGAGCGCTGTTTTCATATCAAGGATACCGACATTGCCGCTCATGGCAACCGGGCATCCTTTTTTTCGCAACTGGGCAATGGTAATATGGATGAGTGATTCCGCCGTGATCAGGGTGATAACCCCAGCCAGAGTAACCGGCCCTGTAGCACCTGGCTGGACGGTTGAACCCGGCAGCTGGGGCATAAACCGGTCAGCCGCCACAAAAATACGCTCAATGACTTCATCTGGAAAAAAAAGCGGTGCAATGGCTTCGGGGTAGGCGATAATAAACGGTTTTTTACTTAAATTTTCCTGCCCCCCGGCAATCACGGCCGCCATCTCGTAAACATACTCACAGCCAAGAGCTGTATAACCGATAACAACAGATGGTTTTGTTGTATTAGAAACCATGGCTTCAAATTCGTGAACTTCTGCTGCTTCTCCGGGTACATCCTGGGCACTTCCCATTGGCATGACAAAATCAATGCCATCCAGGTAATCCGCCACTTTTGCACCCAGCTCGATATCCTTGATACAGGTCGGCCGGATATCACCGGTAAATGCATCCCGTGTATTGGGACTGGCAGTGGAGGTACCGTAATGGCTTTTTTCCCCTTCCACTTCCATTGCCCGTTTACCGTTCCTGTCATAAATGATCCAGCCCTTGGGAGTTGTGGCAAGGCATTCTTCAACAATATGCCTTGGAATGTTGATATGATTGTCCTTCACCCGTGCACCGGCCTGTTTCATCATTTTATGAACTTGTTTGTGCCCGCATTTAAACCCGACTCTTTCAATAATATCAAAAGCGGCCTGTCTTATTTCCCAAATCTGATCATCAGTGAAAATCTTCATGCCAACAGATCGGGTTTGAATATTTGAAGACTGAATCAATTTTGTTTCCTCCAATATAAATAAAATTTATTTTCTATGCCGGCTCAGGAGGGATTCCTTTCTCATCCCACCCCATGGCGTTGTAATACTCCTGTAACATGGTTTCAAAATTTTGCTGGATTAATTTTTGATTGCGATCCTGGTTTATAAACATCTGTGGGAGTTTATCCTCAATATCATCCTTTGCATGCCGGATATTAAAAAGCTTTTCAAGGGCGGCTATTTTTTCCCCGGCCTCAAAGAGATTAATATTTGAAACGTTCAGGCCGGTCAGCCCATTAATGAGCCTTACTTCATTTTCAAGATTAAAGGATTTTAAAAGAGATAAAACCGGTACTTTGCAAATCCCTAAGCTGTCCACTATAATATTTGTTGTGACGGCTTTTTTTATCACCTTGCCTTTTGCCAGGATAGATTTTATGTTGACGGCCTCCCTGGTCCCAAATTCTTCTTCCGCCTTGGTTTCCGACCAGCTGTATTCAAGGGAGGCATACACATTATTATAATCACCACCACGGCTTGATACGGCATATCCAAGGGCAGTCCCCATGATGGCCATCGGGTGGTAGGCGGTCAATTCCAGGCCTTTGACATGGACTGCATGTTGGCTGGCACCGTTGCCGATGATCTCGGCTGCTTTTCTAACACCCAGACATAAAATTTTTCCAAGGCCCTTGCCCTCAACCATCTGGTAAATCAGCTTTTCCATGGTTGCGGCATTACCCCAGGAAAGGTCGAGATCGCCAATCAAATAGGCGGGTAATATTTTTTTTTCAAAAAGATCCATGGCAAAGGCAATGACACTGGCGGTGGAAGTGGTATCTATCCCCAGGCGGCCACACAGATTATCCAGCTTAATAATCTGGTTCAGGTCATCAAGACCGCATTTTGGTCCCAGGTTGATAACCGGTTCAAATTCAGGCCGTGTGAAAAACTCATCTGTATCCATGCCGTCTAATTGAAGATCAGCCTTGCACTGGACCGGACAGCGAAAGCACCCACTGGACCGGACAATATTTTTATCAAGCTGCCGGCCATCAATTTTTTCAATATGCTTGACGCCGATTTCACTATAATTTTTGCTGCCCATGATTCCAAAGTCATTCGCCCATTTAACATATCCTGCACCGCCATATTTTGAAAAAAAATTAAATTCGGAAGATTTTCTTATTTCAGACACATAGGCTTTGACAGCTCCTTTTTGTAAAGGGGTAACCGCAGGAAAATGTTTATGACTTCCCCTGGAAATCACAATGGCTTTAAGATTCTTTGATCCCATGACCGACCCCATCCCGGTTCTGCCTGCCGCATGATCCCGTCCGCTCATTATCGCAGCAAACCGAATCTTGCTTTCACCTCCCGGTCCAATGGCCAGGATTTTTAATTTTTTATTTTTATGGGAGTGTTTAATCATATCCTGGGTTTCAAAGGCATCGCGCTCCAAAAGATGAGAGGCATCCTCAAAACGAGCTCCATTGGAATCAATATAAAGGTAGACGGGTTTCTGCGATTTTCCTGTAATAATGATAGAAGCGATATTACAGGATCTAAGCCACGCCCCTGCATAACCACCGATATTTGAACTGCCCAGTATCCCGGTCAAAGGCGAGAGAGCATTAATGTGCAGTCTGGCCGAGGCCGGGGCGGATGATCCTGTAAGAAGGCCGCATGATAGCAGTAATATGTTTTCAGGGGCCAGAGGATCTGTTTTAGCAGGGAGATGATGATAGAGGTACCAGATATTAAATCCGCGCCCTCCGATATAGTCCACAGCTGCCTCAGGGAATGCTGAAAGAGCACACTGACTTGAACTCAGATTAACATTGAGCAATTGTCCGAAATATTCTGCTGAATTCATTTCCAAGTTCCCAGATGCCAGGAAGCGGCTTCTTCCTGCATGATTTTTTCCATGATGGCCGTTCTGGCTTCGTCAAGCTCTTTTAGCAATGTTTTCTTTGCACCCGCAGGGTCATGGGCTTTTAATTTTTTTATCAGGCGTCCATGAATATCAATCATGTGTTTGCCGGAACGAACAATCACCACAAACCGGGCCAGGCGGTCATGTAAATGTTTTATCTGCCGGGCCAGTTCATCATTGCCTGATGCTTTGGCAACCAGATAATGAAAGTTCTGGTTTTCTTCAGTGTACCGTGAATACGTTTCATCATCATCATTTGTGTAACCGGCATGTACATTCTCAAGAATAGCAATCTGTTCGCCATTAATTTTTTGGGCCGCACGTTCCACCGCAGCCAGTTCGAGAATTTGTCGAAACTCAATCATGTCAGTGAGTTCTTTTAGAGAAACCAGCGTTACATAATATCCGGACCGGGGTTTTATTGTGACAAGATCTTCATGACTGAGCATCTGCAGAGCATCTCTGACTGGAGTGACACTGGTTCCGAACTCTTCTTTTAAAATATCAATTGACAATCGTTCACCTGGTTTTTTCCTGCCGGTAATGATATCAGCTCTAATCCTTTTATATATAACATGCTTGCTTGCATCGCCTATTTTTTCAGGCATTCATTTTCTCCTGTTTGTCCATAAGAGTTCACTTAGGTTCATCTATATATAACATAAAAATTCTTACTATCAACAGTTTAATTATTTAATATTATAGAATTAATCTTTGAAATTTTCAATTATATAAATAATTATTTTATTTTAAATAATTGATATATCAATAAATAATTATTATGATATCAACGCATGATTTAAGTATGAAGAGCGCTCATTATGCTCGAATGGGTGAGAAGGAATGTAAAAAAAATTCACATGGCAACCCCTGGAAATTCTTTAAAGAACCGGTGTTGGCAGCGAAAACTAAAAGGATTGCCTGCTCATTGGTCAAGGAACTTCATGGCAGAACCAATGATACTAATCACTACTGGAAGAATATAATCCGAGAGTATCCGGGAATTGCCGTTCGAGTCTGTAATTCCCGGTACAAGAATGATATTGCTCAAGGGATATTTTTTCAGGGTGGCAAGCCGTGCATCAGTGGTAAAGCCTTTCTGGGTGATAATAACAAGCCGTGCATATCGACTACCGAATGTGGCCAGCTCATCCAGTGCTGAGTCAAAATATTTTTCACTGGTAGCATCAATAATGACCAGGCAGTCTTGGTCTGTGTCATAATCAGACTTTAATACCGGCAGATACCATTGGTTATCAATCATAAACGGCAGAATCGACTCAGGGTGAAAGGGCATGGAGAATTCCCGTAAAAAATCATCTATATCAGCACCGCCCAGATACCGCTTTTCCCATGCACAAACATCCTGTTCAGAATAGGTTTTGACCATAATATATCTGGGTTCCAACTTTACATACTTTTCTTCCACCAAAGGATCCACCATAACCAGGTGAGAATAGGCACTGACACCAAATGTTTCACTTTCAAGCCCCCGGATTTTATGGGTACGGAATTTGTTTTTCCATGAGATACTGTTTCCTTTCAGGCTGGTGATGAAAAGTCCTTTTTTATAGGTCTGATTTTCTTTTAGCATATCCTGAATTGTCTGCCTGAATCCTTTATCCCCGAGGATAGTATTCACGGTCGGCAAAAAAAGCTTGAAATGATCAAGGAACATCCTGGCGCGTATGGGGTGTTGATACTCCATGAGCGTTGAAAAAAACAGGGACAGGGCATAATAGACATGCTCGTATTTACAGGAAAGACCCGGATTATTAAAAAAATAAGTTCCAAAAGAATTTGAAAATGTCTGAAACCCCACTTTTCCGTTTTCAGGACCAATCCAGAGCAGATTTTTATGGGAATATCGGCATACCATTGACAATAAATCTTTATCCGATGGTTCTGAAGCCACTACTATCACCAGACTGTCCTCTGTGCTGATCCCTTTTATTTTTTCAGGAAATTCCACCTGGAGGGGAAGATCAAAACAGAGTTCCCACAACTGGGAAAAATTTCTACACCCGGCTTCAGCCTGCTTGTCCATTGGCACAAATATGATGATCCCATCATCTGTCAGATACTTGAATATAAGGGTTGATACGGCCTCAAGACGCGCACCTGTCGGAGTTGAAAAGAAAGCTGAAAAGGGCTCCGGATCATGGAAGGCAGCGCTTAGCCTGATTAAATCCGTATAATATAGTTTTTCCTGGTCATTACCGGCCAGGTCGATCCAGCAGGGTCTGTCTGCCGGGGTCAATAGATAGGCAGGCAGAACATCCCCTGCTTTATTCTTAGCAGCAATGTCATCCATAACATCTGAGACAGACAAGTCTTTGCTGCTCTTTGCCCGGCCTGCAGTCACGGATTTGGTCATATTTCTGGGCATCTGACCGGAAAGCCTGCCCCGTGCCAGCCCGAAATAAAATCCAAACAAAAATGTGAAGGTAATATCAATGAACGGCTGAAAACACTCTGACACCTTGGGCAAAAATACAACTTGTTCAGCATATTTTTGAATCTCTTTTTTCTCCCTGTTTTTATAACTCATTGCAAAAAAACGTTTTCTGTTTCCATAAAGACCTTTCATGAAATCGATTCCCTGGATCAGCCGTTGAGCATTGGTAGCGTTCACAAGAATCAGGTCCTTGTCTGCCAGAGGGGTGTGAATGAATGCATCCATCTCAGAATAATCAATAGCATTTCCCATGGATGTCCAGGCATTCAGTTCGAGGTTCAATGCCCCTATTTTAGCAGATCCGACATCATGAAGGGCATCAACAATATAATGGATGTTTGTATTTTGGGTTTTTTTTGCAACCTCCTGGCAGAAGGTAATTACTTTTTCATCGCTTAACATGGCATTAATTTTTTCTGGAATTTGTTTTATTTCCTTACAAAAATCAGCGGCCTTTTTTGTATCGTCAGAGGTTAACACAGAAATATAAATACAAAAAAGTTCCAGAACCAAAAGCATGCAGATAGAACTTTTAAGCGGGGCCACAGTCACTTCTTCTCCGCTGAGCACGGGTATAACACCCGCACTTTTTCTGGTGATGAGTGCCAGGTCGGAAAACGGTTTTTCAGTAACCCCGACCATGAGGACATTCCGGGTCAAAAGATGGGATGCAAAATCAATCATATCTGAAGTGGTACCAGACCATGATACCATTATCACCAGATCCCCGTCAGGATTAATGGATTTTTCCACCATGCCGATTTCCAGGGGGGTGGCTACGATAATATTAATCCCGGTCAGAAATTGCTCCATGTTTTTTTCAACCACCTCGGCTAAAAGATAACTAAAACCCGTGCTGACCAGAATGATCCGGTTCAAGGAAGCAAGATCTGCTCCAAACCGTTTTCTTAAAAGGCGTTCTCTTATGTCAAATACTGGTATATGGCGATCAGGACAGGAATACCGACCCAGCACATCCTTAAGCAACCCTGGTATTTCAAACAAATGTTCTTCATAAAAAGTCCTGCCGAAATCTTTTTTAAAGGTAATGGGTGTCAGAGAGATATGATCTGGCCGGATATCGGTTTTAACCTTTCCTGAGAAATCCATGATTGTAAGTTCCCGCAGCACATTGTTTATGCCGGCGTTTGTCTGAATTTTAGCAAACACTCGTTCCTGATCCAAAGCATATATCTCCACCTGGAATGGTGCCAGAAGAGCCGTTTTTTCCCGTCTGAACCATGACTCCCGGCTGTCGGACTCATCATCAAAAAAATCCGGCTCCACTATCACCGATTTTTTGGAATACGTATTCATTAATTTCCGCAGTTTTATGCTGGTGGACTGGATCAGGGTCTGGGGAAAAAGTCCCAGGGCGGCGTTTATATCAGACACCACCATGAAGTCCGATGTATCCTGCCGTTTAACAATATACACCGGTCGTTTATGGGCAGCTACAAAAAGCCGGTCAGTGGATACCATGCTGATCCCGGAAACGGCAAATTGCCCCCCTGACCTGACCATGGTTTCCATTGCCTGGATAAATGACATTTCGTCAATATCATGCTTTGTCTTGTTACTCAGTTTTGTGAAAATACCATAATCAACGGACTGGCTGCACACGGAAACGTCCTCAAGACCAAGACGATGTTGTTTTTCGATCACCTCATACCGCTGGCTTGCCATATAAGCCGTATCAAAATAATGTCCCCAGAGCATGACAAACAATTCGGTTGAGTTATCACTTCTCAAATTAATCTTTGTTACCTGGGTCAGATACTCTCTGATCCTGGATTCAATATCAGTGCTGAATTGTCCGTTTAACACCACAGCTCTTAATTTTTTTTCATCTATAAAAGGATGAGCATTGCGAACAGAGGTAGACGACTGTATTGCCCACCTGCCCTGACCAATTACCGGCTGAACCATATATTTAAGCAGTAGAGGATGCGTGCGACCCGGGATGTGGCCTGGCGGCAGATTATTTTCCTTGCTGGTTTTTAACATTTTTTTCATATAAACATCTATCTGGAAATAAGCCAGAGCAGAGGCAGCTGCAATTCCGTACACATTATAGATCCGCTCTGTCCGGTACAGTGTTCGCCAGTAAACAGGAGGCGTGGTTTTATTCACACCCCAGAAATTCTCAAATATTAACTGTATCCTGTCATCCATTTCAGGGGTATGGATGATGTTAGCCAGAACAGAACTGTCAATGCTCCTGAAAAGATTGGCAATGCCGTCCATGGTATAATCCGGCGGCAGTGTGACAACCATGTCCCTGAGATATTGCCAGACATATTTTCTTGCATAGGGATTTTTTGGACCGGGTTTATAAGTGACTCGCACAGGTCGACCTGGGTCTTCATCATAGGCATAGCTATCAAATATCTGCTGGAACTCATGGACAAGATCATTTTCATTAACTGGTGCCGACCCATTTTCCCGTTTACTGCGGATCAGGGTCTCAAACCCTGTAAGCATGAATTTTTTAGCAATGGCCAAGGGAAGATCAAAGTCCATGACCAGACGGTTGATGGTGGCCTTGAATTGTTTAGGAGAGTCTATTTTAAAATATTCCTGAATTTCAGGATTTCCTGCGGTTCCCGGCTCCACCTGCAGAATATTTTGAATGTCTGTTAACGCTGACCATCTTAAAAAGGATTTGTTGTCCGGTTTGTCGATGAAACGTTCTTTTGGTGAAAAGCCCTCAAATGCAATAAGTTTTTCCTGATTTTGAACCATAAAATCCGAATAGCTGTGAAAAGCATCATCCATGACTGAAACCACCCGGAGTTCACTCTCGTCAAATATAGGAGACTCAATGAGCCGGTCAATGAGATTATCTACAGATCCTAACTCCCGCCGAATCTTGAGGGGCTCCAGATCACTTCCGATCATACCGATTCCTGTGCTGTCAGGCGCTCGGTAAATAATGGCCCACATCCCGGTAAACACCCGTGTCAACCTGTTTTCAGCATCCCCATAATACACAACAATACCGCACATATCGGATACTTCCCTCTTTGTTATCTTTAATGCCTGTTGAATTATTTAATACATAAATCAAATAAAGGCAAACGCTCAAATCTGAAGGATATTTTTAGATATCAGACCATCTTTTTTGATATTTTGGCAATTTGTCATCAATTGAATAATAATCACCCATTTGACTTAGCCAAATATTCCCCATGGTTTTAAGGTTAGTCGGCTCATCATCTGTCAGGATTTGATCATGCCGGAACGGACCCCTTTAAGATAGGACATGCAAAAATTATCATTGCCAAGAAGCAAGTCTGCTGTTTTTATGGCGGCCATGATTTTGGAATCCAAAGGATCAATAATAGCCGAATCCATGCCAGCATCCATCATCAACGTCACAAAGGTCCGATTGATGATCTTCCTTTCAGGCAGACCATATGAAATATTGGAAAGTCCTCCTGTGATGTGAACATCTGGAAATAGTTGTTTAATCTGTCTTACTGCGTTAAGAACCATAGTGCCTTTTGTGGAATCCGTACTTATTGGCTGAACAAGGGGATCAATGTAGATAGAATCCTGTTTCATTCCAATGGATTCAAGTCTGGTAACCAGTTCCTTAGCTCTTGCCACAATATCGTCAGATGATGCCGGCATACCTGCATCGTCCATGCAAAGGGCAATAATTTTGCAATCTTTTCCCTTCAAAAAAGGCATCATGGTATCAAACCGATTTTTTTCAAGACTGATAGAGTTTATCATTGGGGGATTGTCTACCATGCCATAAGCCATTTCAAGGATTGCCGGATCAGGACTGTCCAGACAGAGCGAGACTGTGGCAATGGGCTTAATTGTCTTAAGCAACCATTGCATGTCCTCTTTTTCGTGCCCTATTCTGGCACCGGCATTGACATCAATAAAATCTGCGCCTGCTTCCTGCTGTTTTTTAACATCATCAATAATATAATCTGCATCACGTTCAACCACAGCTGCCTGGACAAGTTTTCTGGAGGTATTAATCCTCTCGCCGATTACTTCAAACATATTATTTCCTCCGGTTCAGGCTGCCAGGGTTTTAGCAAGTTTTGAAGCCGAACCCGCATCAGCAGCAAATCCATCAGCACCGATTTCATCGGCAAATACCTGGGTGACCGGTGCACCCCCCACCATAATTTTAACCTGATCTCTCAACCCGCTTTCAACCACGGCATCAATGGTCTGTTTCATCATTGGCATGGTGGTAGTTAAAAGTGCTGAAAGGCAAAGTATACCCGCATTTTTCTCCTTGATCATTCTCACAAATTCTTCAGGAGCAATATCCACACCCAGATTATGGACGTCCATACCGGCGCTTTCCATCATCATGGCCACAAGATTCTTACCAATATCATGAAGATCTCCTTTAACTGTACCAATGACAACACTTCCCCTGGCAGAGGTATCTTCATCGCCCAGAAGGGGTTTAAGGATCTCAACACCTTTACCCATTGCCTGGGCAGCCATAAGCACTTCCGGGATAAACATATCCTCGTTCTCCATTTTTTCGCCGACAATATCCATTCCGGCAATCAAACCTTTATTGAGGATATCACCGGGAGGGATGTTCTTTGCCAGCGCCTCATTCACCAGTTCAATCAGACGCTGCTCATCAAGGTTAACCAGGGTCTCTTTTATTTCATTAAAATCAGTCATGCTTGTTTTCCTTTTTTTTAAATAGTATCCGAACGATTACATCGTAATTTCATGTTTTTATTCCGGCACTATAATAATATGTTAAATTTTTCTTTTATGGCCTTATCAATCTCTTCAGGGATATAAGACGGTTTAGAGCCTGCAAGAAATTTTCTGGCTATGCCAAGTGCTCTTTGCCTGGTATCAAGACTGCCGTCTTGTTCCCATTTTTCACGGCTTTTCCTGTCAGTTACGCCATTGCCGTTATAGTATTCCGTTCTCAAATGGGTCATGGTATGGGGAGAAGTCATGAAATTTCCTCCGGGTCCGACCGACTCGATCACTTCCAGGGCAAGGTGTTCTGCATCAACATCAATCCCTTTGAGAACCTTGCAGCAGTTTCCGATAATCTCATCATCAATGACAAACTGCTCATGTGCAATGGTGAGCATGGATTCAAGCATGCCGGCACTGTGATGTATATAATTTGCGCCACCCATGGATGCAAGCAATGCAGTAAACGCTTTTTCATATCCGGCCTGGGCATCCGGAACCTTGGAATCGGAAAGTCCTGCTGAATTGTAATTGGGTACTTTTATGTGATTTGATAATTGATGGATAGCTGCATTCATCATACCGCATTCCACAGCGCCTCCTGAATATCCCATGGTTTTGAGATTTGCCATGCCCGGGATTCCGCCATAAAGCAGGGGTGCCCCCGGATTGGTTAACTGACATATGGTGATGCCTGCAAGCTGTTCCGCATGAAGCTGGGCCAGGGTGCCTGCCATGGTCAGAGGAGAAGTTGATCCGGCCATGGGTGCGCTGGAAAGTGCAACAGGGATGCGGTTGCGGTTTGCTTCCTGCATGATATGGGTGGACTGGGTACACAACTTTAACGGGCTGATGGCAAAGGAAGTAATCACGGAAATAAAAGGTCTTTCCGTAAGTTTGTCCAGGCCTTTGGCAATCATGGATGCCATTTCAATGACATTGTGAAGCCCCTGTTCATCATTCACCCCGGCCATGACATGTTTTGAAGATGCTGCAAGGCATGCATAAAACATATTGATATCATAGTCTGCCTTATCAATGTCTGTGGCAATGCAGGGCCTTACCAGAAAATGAATATTATCCAGTTGATCCACAAGCCGTGACACATCATAGAGATCTTTTAGGGTTGTGGATCTGACCCTGCCTGTTTCCATGTCCAGAATCTTGATGGCAGCACCCCCGGTCCCCAGATGGACTCGATTTTCGGTCAGATGAAGATCGTTTTTTGGGTCCTGGCCGCAAAGAACAACTTTTTCAGGGGCTTTTGCCACCTGTTCAGTAATCATATCATTTGAAAAACTGATTTTTTTTCTATCCCTGTCAATGGCAGCACCGTTGTCTTCAAGCATTTGAACAGTATCTTCCAGACCCTGTTCATACGTAATTCCTGTTTTTTCAAGAATCTTCATGGAAGCTTCATGCACTGTTTTTATCTGTTCCGGTGACAAGGGGCGATACTGCCCACCCTGTAAGCCCATTAAATTCATTACGATCTCCTTTAAGTAAGTTTCATTTTCCAGGCAAACCAAAACATTTTGTTTTGCCTGGATTTTGTTTTGGTTCTTTGTTTAAATGACATGGTATTTATTATATGTCAAGAAAGATGTAACAAAACCTATCAAAATTTTTAATCAACGAGAATAAATACAATACATGTTGACTTTTGTTTCTTATATGATTAGTATAAAACACAATTTGATTAAAATTTATTACGCACACTTTACCAACAAAGCCATGGAACCACTTATCACTAGTGATAAAACCAAATAAAGAGGCGGTATCAAAATATAAGTCGGATATCGCTTTTTCAAAAGCAATTTCAAAAGCGTTTATCCAGGAACTCAAAAATCTGCTGCTCAGAAAATCCAGACGTCTCCTTCCTTTTGATGACGTCAAAGAAAAACTCGAACTCTGGTATGTAAGAGCCTTGGGGTTAAAGTCTGTGCCACTGGATTCAATCGTCGGCAGCCAGGGCCGCTATAGAAATTTTACCAGGCATTTCCTTCCTTTGGACGAAAATTTAAGGAACAGATGGAAACTAATAGAAACTGCGGTCGAATCCGGCAGAGACCTCCCGCCTGTTGAGCTATACAAGGTGTGCAACGCCTATTTTGTTAAAGACGGCCACCACAGGGTATCTGTGGCGAAATCAAAAAACATGGTCGCGATTGAGGCAAAAGTATTTGAATATGACTGTGATCTTTCCCTTGACGACAAAACAGACATAGAGCAGATTGCCATTCTTGAAACATATCACCGGTTTTTAAAGGAAACCGGATTAAAAAAAACAAGAAACCCGCAACTTCATCTGACTGTTCTAGGTGGATACCCTATTCTCATGGAACATATACAGCGGCACAGATTTTACCTGGCAAAAAAAGAAAAAAAAGATATCAACATTAAAGAAGCAGCAATATCCTGGTTTGACAATATTTACTCACCCATGAAGGACTTAATCCAAAAAAACGGAATCATATCCCGGTTTCCCCACCGGACGGAAACAGACTTCTATATCTGGATCACCAAATATAAACACCTTGTTTTCCAGGATGTGTTTGAGCCGGAAAAAGCCATGACCACCATTGAAAGCTATGCGAAAATATTTTCCAATCCCTTTCGGAAATTCCGGGGAAAATTCAGAAAATATCTTGGAATTGTTAAATACTGATCAGCAAAAAAAATCACAACAATTAATACCTCACTCGATACGATAGTATGCCATTTTTGTATAAAGGGTACGACGGCCGATTCCAAGAATATCTGCTGCCTTTGACCGGTTTTCATTTGCAATATCAAGGGCGGTTTGAATGGCTTTTTTTTCAGTCATTTCCAAGGTCTCTTTCAGGGAAACCGGTTCTTCAGAAATTT